>CAYLOF010000133.1:0-5233 GCA_964385215.1 uncultured Thermoplasmatales archaeon | reverse complement strand
CCGAATGAAACGAATGTAAAAAACAATAGAAATAATTTTGTGCAAATAAGGCTGGGGGAAGTTGATGAACAAAAAGAACACATTTTTGAAGAACCTGTTAAACAACCGTTGAAAAAAGAATGCAAATTACTTGATTTATGTGAACAAAATCAGGATTTCTTGGATAAATATCATCAACATCTCAATCTAAATTATCGGAAGATAACAACCATACAAAACTATTACTATCACGTAAGAAAATTTCTACAATGGATGAACAAACCAATGAAAGAAGTTACAAAGGAAGACATGCTCAACTGGAGAGGGTACCTCCTTCACACATACATGAAAAACGGGAATGCACGACGAGTTGCATCTGCAAATCATTTTACCAAATGGCTGGGGCGAGAAGACCTAAAAATTCCTGTCCCATGTCAAGAACATAGCAACAAGATTGTTTTGAGTGAACAAGAACTCAATGATTATCTAGAAACAAGTAAAACTGATCCATTTTGGCATATGATCGCACTTTTTCAAATAGATGGGCTATTGCGCCCTAGTGAATTCAGCTACATCAAACTTAGCAACTTAGATCTTGACAACCAAACATTGTATCTTGATGACACAAAAACAGGAAATAACTATATCATTCTCAGTCCAAGATTGGAACAAGCAATAAACGACTATCTTCCATTTAGGAGGCCAAAACCAGAATTCGAAGAATATCTTATTATCATTCCAAATGGAACCTACAAAGGCAAAGCACCAAAACCATTTGGAGGATACATAAATAGAACAACCAAACAAATAGCACAAAAAGCAGGAATAACAAAATACGTAGCACCATACATTATCAAACCATCATCAATAACACTGGATTTTAATAAACAAGTCAATCCAAAGATAATACAGAGAAAAGCACGTCATAGAAAGATTGAGACGACACTGAGATATGACCATGTTAGCGATGATATGGTAAGAAAATATTTTGAAAAAATGAATTCACCAACTAAATATGCCGTCGACAGCATGGAACATAATCAAGAAGTCGGATATTTTTAATATTCGTTTCTTGTTAATAATATCTACAAAAGCATATTTGATGCATTAAATTGGATACAATCAGATGATTACTATAATAACAATCAATAAACTCAATATACAAAATAGGCCAAAATAAATATACAAATCAAAAGTTTTAAATAATATTAGACATATACGGGCATTGTGATTTGAATGTCTGCAATAAGAAACATCCCATATGAATCCCGTATCCTTTCATTTGTAACAGATTCAATACCAATGTATTCAGAAAAAAAACAAGATTGGATATTGGTATCAAAACCGGATCTAGCAAGTACAATACAAAAACTGCAAAAAGAAAATGAAGATGCAAAAATAACCGAATTATTAACGATTGCGAAAGATCCTGAGTTAAAAATATCCAGTGTCTCAAAAAACAAAAGTATTCGTCTTAATTTAGATTCGGCATTTAAACTGATGTATCTATCTCTCCTAAATGAAAAAAACAAAACAGATATTTTTAAAACCATTGTGAAGCATGATTTGACAACAAAAATTGATGATTTAGCCAAAATTAAAAAAATAAATACAGAACGCATCAAACATCTGAAAAAGATTTCGGCCAACTGGTTGAAATTAAAACAAGATCAATATTATGATGATTTTACATTGGGATACAGCTATTATGAACCTTCGGAAAATATTATCGAGTATCTCATTGATATAACTATAAATCGTATTCGAACATTTCTAAAAACAAACAACGTTCCAGATGATAATATTGAAACATTTCTTAACAAATTTATAAATAAATCAACTGTTACCAATCCTATTGAGGCCGAGGGGTTTTCTGAGTGCCATGAGGTTAAAATTGAACTGCAAAAGAATAAAGCACCGTATCTTGTAATAAAGATGAATATACTTCCATATTTTCCTATAAAAGAGTATTATGATAGCTTTGAAAGTTTTGAGGAGGATGTACCAAAATCCATTCAACCACTATTGGATAAAATGTTTTGGACTGAAGAGTTATATTTCGACTCACCAGAGACTCAAATTCCTTATTTTTTACCAAAAGGTATTACAATTATCGATTTACCAATAGATTTTGACAAACACAATAATTTACTGCTTGAAGGAATAAATATACATGATGAAAAATTCATCGAAAAGGTGTTACAAAAAATAACTGAAAACAAACCTCAAAATACAAATCAAATCAATAAAAGAATTGTTGAATTAACAGCACAAGGAAAATATGTTGAAGCCATAGAACTTCAAAATACGATTAACATCAATAAGAATGAAGTAGAAACAAAAAAATTCTATTTACAGATGGTTAAGGAGTTACCATCACAAATTTTTTCCTTCTCCGTTTCAAAAAATCTTTTGATGATCCTTGATTCTCTCTTATATGAAGAAAGTGCTGAAGAGCGCATCTTTTCATGGGAGGGAAAAGTAGATGAACAATGATGATAAAAATCATTTAATTGCCCTGTTTATTGATAACGAAAATCTTAGACAGTCCTTAAAAAATGATAAAAATATAGATTACAGTTCAAAACATGTGTGCAAATATCTTTCAGATAATTTTGGAACGATTGTTCTTGGAAAAAGTTATTGGGCACATGGAAGACCAAACGATCCGAGAGGTCTACCGGGCGGCAAAAATTATGAACTCTCATTACTCGGAATAAAAATTGTTCCCATTCCAACGTATATCGGTGTAGATGGAATCGAAAAAAACAATGCTGATGGAGAAATCATCATTGATATCATGTATGCCCTTGAAAGGTATCCCGCTATAGATCTCTGGGTTCTTGTATCAAATGATAAAGATTTTATTCCAATATTAGAAGAATTAAGAAGAAGAGGAAAACAGGTGATCCTGATTCATAGTCAAGATGTAAGGGTCCTTAATGTCATGTGTGATAGACTAGGGATTATTAGAATTTTGTATCAAGATATTGTATCTCATGGGGCGAGGTAATAAATATACCATATAAATTAAAAAATTTAAGTGATTATGAAGATGTTAATATGAGTAGTATTAAAACATTACAAAGGGCTGAATATCGTGTCAACGAACTAATAGAATTTTTTAACGATTACATTGATTTTTTTAATAGAAGTAACCTATTTGTTGGTCCTAGTTTGTATTTTCATAAAAAAACATTAGATAGATTGGAATTGAATCAAGATCCTGCAAAAGCAATTGAAGACGAGATTTTTTTTGATTATCTATATGCAATGCTGACTGCTTGGGGAATGCACAGAATGGGGCCAGGCAGTACAAAATTAACTGAGATGAACATTTTAAAAGAGAGTTTTAGAAAACAAAAAAATAAAATTGAGTTATTAAGCAATTATGAAATAGATTCTATCTCAAATAATGATATCTTATATGTTACTTCAAAAATATGGGAATTAATCGAAAATTTGGAAATAAGCGTTAGTAAAACAAAAATTGTTGCTGGTTCAAAAGCCCTCCATCATTTATTCCCAAAACTTATACCACCGATTGATCGTGAGTATACAATTAGATTTTTTTATAACCGTACAAACATGAATCAAGGTGATAAAAAAGCATTCGAAGAGATATATCCCTATTTAATTAAAATCGCGAAATCATGCAAAGATGATATTAAACGCCAAATAGGAAATGGCTCAATGGCAACTAGTAAAACGAAAATAATTGATAATGCTGTAGTTGGATATGTATTAAAAGAAATTAAGAAAAAATAAGAATAAAACCCGCTAGGTAAGATAATTTTATCTAACCGACTCTAATCATAAATTCAGTCCATAAGGAGTAGAATCTTTTATCATAAAACATAATACAACTCTTAACCTCTAATCACTGTATCCATAATTTAATCTGAAAAAAACTAACAATTTCTTTTATGGGGGATTGTAACGTAAGTCGGAAAGAATTCCTGCATCCAAATCATTCTGGGCTTCCTCTCCAAAGATATAGATATAATACTCGTCAAGCCCTTTCAGATGATACTGAAACCAAGCGGTAAAGTACTTCCTAGAGACTCGCCGTTGCTCTGCAAATTCAATGCCTCGTGGATTATCTAAGCCAAGCCATTCAGCTATCCTTGCGACGAATTCGTCAATAAAACCGATATGATTGCCTCCAGTAATAGACAAGTACTCTTTGACCGATGTTTCTGGTATAAAATCAGTGTAAAATGGTACGACACGCTCAGGGGGAACCATGCCATCATTATTTCCCACCTGCAGTTGCGTTGGAACTGTGATATTTCGTGCTGCATCCTTAGCAGCATCTGAGCCTGCTGGTGCCAGGGGAACAGCTGCATCAATCTCTGAATTAGGAGTTCCTGTTGCTTCTATGCATCCTCCCCCACCCATAGAAAGACCAATTCCTCCGAACGTTTCAACATCAACCATGCCAGATATTGGCGAAAACCACATACTACTCTGGGATTTCAGCTTTTCAATGCCTCCATTAAAACCATATGCCCACTGTGTTGTATCACCAGATAGTTTATGCGGTGGCGTAAAACATATAGTCACATAGCCATAAGAGGTAAGATGCTTCGGAATCCATTTGATGTTCCATTCTGAACCGGCTAAGCCATTTGCAACGACAATTCCCGGATATGGAGTTCCTGAGGTATCCTTTGGGGCAAACCATCCATCACGTGTCGCTGGATATCGTATCATTGCCCAATACCGTCCATATGGAGGAACAACGTAGCTTACTTTATAGTAGCCAATATGACATGGTCCTGGGTCATCTGGCGGTGGCACGTTGCATACTTCTACTGCGTGAATAGGGAAAACTATCAGCAAAACAATAGCAACAGATACAAACAGTATTATTCTTTTCTTCATTATTCTACCTCTTTTCAAATTTAAATATATTTTATCTTATATTTAATAACATCTGGTCCTTAAGAAAACTTGGATTTCTATATTAAGAACAGTATAACACTGTTATCTGATAAATACTCAAATCATTATATCCCTGTAAAGGTTCAAACTCTAATCATAAAAGATAATGAGAATCTTAATCTCTCATCACTGTACATTGATAAAAACCTGCTAGGTATGATAATTCGCACAACAATTTCCGTCCTGTTCAACAAGGGCAGCTACAAAGGGTTAACAGACAATTTTGACCAAACCTTTGATACACCGCGAATACAAGGTTTTGATTCTGCTAATAATTTATTATTCATCAACAAAGAACACCTGTTAG
>CAYLOF010000132.1:0-5270 GCA_964385215.1 uncultured Thermoplasmatales archaeon | reverse complement strand
CAATTATACATAAACCTAAACCAATAACTTCAAGGAAAAGAGGGATCATATATGGAGTATGCCATGCATAACCAAACGTAATTATCATTGAAAAAATTGATTCTTGATTCAACATAGTCTCCAACATAGAAAATGTAAACGTAAATACTGTAAACAATAGGATATAAATACCAAACACTGAGATGAGTACAGATAAGATTTTTAATCCATATAATCTCAAGATACTTCTTTTAATATTGATTTTGTCTAATTTTTTGATTAATCTAAACAGCAGATAGGAAATTACAACGATTTCTAAGAGGTAAAACAGCATTGGCAGATATTCAATATTGTAGAAGAGTAAAATAACAGCAATAACCACCATTGCAATAAGAGTTGGGGAAAACCACAATGGATAAAGAGGATAGTGCCTAGGATGTCTTTTCTCATATTGCCATGCATTATGAAAACCGTATCTTGGAACTGATTTCCAAAACGAAAGTCTTTTAGTTCTATGATATTTTTTTCTGCGATAGTAACTCCATTTTTTGGAAGTTCTCCTTTGTGACAATATTTACCTCCAAATCCACAATTTCATAACAATGCTCCAGATGCTAAAATCAAGGATAAACAAGCAATAATAGTCAAAACAATAAGGATTATCTTCCATTTTAATTTTATAGAACTTTTTGATTCATTATAATCAGGTATGTCTGGTTCAGTTATACTTACATCTTTATCACTTGAATTCTTTCTAACAATATCATAACATGTTGGACAATATTTAACAATTTTCTCATATGTCGGATAGGATTTCATTTCTTCTTCTGCAAATTTTCCACCGCATCTCTCACATATTTCAACATCTTCATATTCGATTTCCTCCTTATGTTTTGTGATTTTAAATGTCTCTATTCTTTTTTCAAGTTCCACTGTAAAATCTAATAAAAAATTCTCAGCAATATCCTTTGTTAGTTGAAAATTGTTGATTGAACAAGCAATAGAATATCTACTTGGAAATAAAACACAAGGTTCAAGATGTTTCGTAGAAAGACTTCTTAAAATCTCAACTACAGTATTTTTAAGATTTTTTTCTGCATGTTTAATTTTCACATCAATGTAAGTTCCAGGAGAACTTGCATGGGTAAAATCATAATTACCGCCACTAATAGTTTTTGAAAAACGAGTTTTTTGTCTGTTGTATAGTTTAATTGTAATTTCATTATCAGAAGTAATTCTTTCTTCATCAACAAGTTTATTTGAATATTTTTGTAATTTTTTTATTTCATGTTCAGTAGGGAATCTCCTGATTGTTATAGGCATTTCTTCGTTATATGAAACATCAATTGTCATCGATGCGAATAGTTTTCCCATACATTTACCCGCCAATACAAATTAATAAAGATTGCCAAAAATCCTCTGTTTATGCCTTGTCATCCTATTCGACCAAACAACCAGAAGCAAAACGACTATTCCAATTGCAATTAGATGTTTTTTCATATTATCCTTTCATCCTTTAAAACTCTCACTTTTTCTCCATAAATATTTGTAATAACTTTGGTTTTGCTAATTGGAACTCTTCTTTTATTATTAAGTAAATCTACCACAGTTACCGTTTTTGGTTTAGTCTTTGTTGTTTTCTTTTTTGTTTTTATTCCTTGCTCTTTTTTATACTTTGCAATCTTTTTTCTATCCTCTGCTGTTTTTCGCCTATGACAACCTGTACATAAAAGCTGAAGATTTGACCTAGCATTATGGTCTCCTTTCTTTTCCATAAGTTCCCAAAGTTTAATCGGAAATTTGTGGTCAATATCCTTGATTGTGGTAACCTGCTGTCTAACACCATGATATTTTGCACAGTTCTTGTTAGCACATTTTCCTTTTTGCTTGTCCATTAGATAGTTAAAATCTGCTGTAAACACCTTTCTCTTTAATGTTTTCTTTTTAGTGGGTTTCTTTGTTGCTTTCCTTCGCCTGGTTGGTTTCTTAATACCAAAAATATCTCCTGTAGTAATTGGTGTAAGTCTATATTCATTTACTGACATATTTTTCTCACTTCCATGTTCTTTTACCTTTCTACATTCTGTATTGATATAATATCTTCTCTATGCTGTAGATAGTTATCCCATCTTATTGCATCTGGAATATTACTCAACATTTTATCAACATAATCTATAGTAACCTCCGCACCCTCATTAAAACCAAATAACTCATTTATATAACCCCTCGATGCATTTTTAAGATTATCTTTAATAATAAAATCTAATACATATTTATACATCTTTAGAATATGTCTAATATCCTCACAGAAAAGTTCCTTATTATTAGGTAAAACTACCAAATCCATTAAAACATCATATCTACTTGTTAAAGTTCGTAAGTATCCTCTATTAATATTTTCAGATGAATTTAATTCTACTGCCTCATCCATATCTACTAAAGCCTTCCATAATCCAATATGAAGATAGTGTAGATTAAATTTCATATCTATACGTCTATCCTCAAACTTACTTATCACACTCAAGAACTGAGCATTAGATACGGATTTCATCTTCTCATCTGATTCAATAGATATTAAACAAGCATGAAATGCTATAGCAATCGAGAAAAATGCTATACCTATTGAGAAATAAATTTCATCTAATGGTAATCTATAGACTAATAACCTTATTGGATTTAATGAGAGCATGATTAACGCACCTAAAATGGAGAATACCTTCAAAATCTGACAATCACGTTTACTTAAACCTAAATGTTTCTCCTCAAATTTCCCCCACATTTAAATCACCTCTCAAATATACAATTTCAAACCGTCTTTATGATGCTGAAACTTCTAATTCATAATCATCAACATTTTCAAAATATTTGAAACTTCCACCTAAATAATACGTAGATGAACGAATTTCAATATAAAACTTACCAGTATATGTATTAGGTAAATCGGAAACTCCAGATTCTAATGCACTATTAGAAGAACCTAAATAATTGCCACTAGAGTCATAGAGTTTTGCCGTTACCTTTACACTACTCAATTTTCTTCCTGCAACATTCTTTACCGTTCCAGATATCATATATATTAGCATACCAACATCATCATCACTTACATTGACTCCGTGATAAAATCCATTTTCAGTATGATGTATAGTATTGCCAAATGATGGATATGTATCCCATCTTGTTTCAACTGTGACATTATAAATTTCCACTAAATTTTCATCCCCAGAACTATTATTAGATAGTTCTTCAAGTTCATTACATCCACTCAACCCAACTATAAGAAACACAAGCGTTATTCCAATTACAATTAGATGTTTTTTCATTTTCTTCTATCCAATCCGTCAAAATCCCAGACTTCAAATTCACCAAATTCTGTTTGTCTCTTTTTCTTTTTAGCGATTTTCATTGCCTTTTTGAAAATCTCATATTCTTCAGAAGTAATTAGAATATTACCAATACAATCAGTTTCAGGTTCAATTTTTAAGACATATTCTAAATATTCTTCCATGTTGCCAGTATGACTTTTATTCACTTCTACATTATTATGAAATATTTGGTAAGCATCCTCACACGTTTTACAAATGAAAAACTCTTTACCATCAACTAATATCTTCCTTATTGATTGCCAAATTTTAAATTGCTTATCGCAAACCTTACAGTATTTTTTCATATTCTAACCTTCTAATTTCTTCTTCATTTGTTCATACTCTTCTTTATTGATTTCTCCTTTTGCATATCGTAACTTTAATGCTTTGACTGCATCATTGTCTTGTGATGTTTTCTTTTCCTCAGCAGGTTTTTCTATTTTCTCTCTATTTTCAACTGTTTTTCCTACTTTCTGTTGCTTTTCTAATTGCTTTAAATCTTTAAAACCCCACCATGCAAGAATAATTCCAATAATGACCATTGAAATATACGCCATTATATCAAAATTTGGCATGCCAAGATAGTTCAATTTAACCCCTGTAATTGCAAAAAATAGTGGCGTAACTATAAATATTAACCCTAAAAGAACTACTCCATAAGTTCCGTAAAGTAATAATGTTCTCCTTATTGTCATATTTTACCTCCCTCAAATCTACAATTTCAAACCGTCTTTTCAATCTTCTAATTTCTTCTTCATCTTTTCATATTCTTTTTCGGTGATTTCACCTTTAGCATATCTTTCCTTTAATATTGGTATTGCTCTATCATCGTTTATTAAATGATTTACCTTTCTTACTTCTCCATCACTCTCTGTCTTACCAACAATTAATAAGATAACACCTATAATTACACCTATAATCATAGCATAGGTTAAAATTGATTCAAACAACAAAGCATAGAATACAACTCCTAATACGCCACATACTTGAATAATACTTACTCCAACTGTAATGTAATTATTTTCCATTATTTCTTATAACAATCATTTCCTTAAAAATCTATCTTATACAACCCTGTTGTCTCAAAAACGGGGTTTATTCATGTATTTTTATCTGTTAGTTGGAAAAAGTGCAAAAGTTCTGTAACAAGTTTATTTGAAAAGATTCGGATAAAAAAATCAAGTAATTATTTACCCTAGATGTCCTGTGCTCTGTAAATGACCTGATTCCTATAATCTACTTCTCCAGAGAGTTCCACAAAAGACTTCCCATAAAAGATAGATAATAAAACCTACAATCCCAAATACAAATAGTGTTCCGACCACACCAAATTCATTAACCATATCAATTATTATCCAAATCATGATTAAAAAGGGAATAGAAATGATTATGTAAAAGAGATATTTGAACAATTTTAATACATTTTTTTCTCCTTGTTTACCTTTATTTCGTATATATCGTACCATAGAGATGATAATAATAGTAAGTATTAATGTAAAAACAAAAGCATAAGTGGGAAACAGAGCAAAGAAAATAAGCATCATTACAACGGTTACTAAAACAAGGATAAAATTGATTGAACGACTGAGTGGATTTCCAAAGAAAACATTATAACTCCACTCAATATCCTTCGATAAGTCATTAATAATTGCCATTTGTATTAAGATTGTAATTAATAATAGCTTTTAAAACCTTTTTTACCTCCCCAAATATTAAAATTGCACATTTATAATATATTATCCTATCTTAAATGTATGCTTAACCGGTGTTAACAATAACATCTGCAAAATGTCATGTCGATTTCATCCCCTCCATTACAATCAACCATGCGTTTCCAACTTGACTAGACTTTCTCAGGGTATTACCCCTATCGCTAGGCTATTCAGAACCTTCAGAGACGCCCTCCAGCTTATGATCTATTTAGCCTAA
>CAYLOF010000131.1:0-5300 GCA_964385215.1 uncultured Thermoplasmatales archaeon | reverse complement strand
GAAAACTGCTTTTTGAAATACCTGTTACAATTGGAGTGATCGGCACCATTATAGCTCCATGGCTCGCTGCCCTTGGTGTTATCGGCGCTATAGCAACCAACTGTACAATTGTCGTGGAAAGAAAGGGAGATTAAATATACTCTTAAATCCGATGAAGAAAACGTTGGGTTTTTATCTATAAAGAACTATATTACAATCAAACTGAAATTATTTCAACAAAATACGATGATTACTAGTATTTTTCAATTATAAACATATGAAAATTTACGGTTTGAAAATAGCATTATAGTAACAAATATACCGATAATTCCCAATAATGCGAAGGGTATCCAAATACCAAAAATATCTGATAATACACCACTTAGAAATAGAAAAACTGTGCAAAATCCCAATTGAATGGTAAAAATATATCCAAAGGTTTTTCCTTCAACGGTTTCGTGAGTAGCTTCTGAAACAAAAGAAAATAATGCAGGAAAACTCAAAAAGGTTGACAGACCTAAAAGAATCACGATAATTATGATTATTGGAAGGGATGTAGAAATTGTAAGTAAAAGTCCCATCAATCCTATTGTAAGATAAGACAAGATGACAATAGTTTTACGTCTTAGGTGTGATTGAATTTTTCCATAAAAAAGACACGCAATAGTACCTATTCCAACCCATAGTGATATAATTATTCCAATAGAGGATAATGCAAGAGTTGTTTTTTCATCCAAGAACAAGGGTAAATAGCTAATGGTCACTCCCCAACTTGTGCCACTAACGATAAAAAGAGGGATTAGAAATCTAAAACGTTTAATTATATGAACCCATTCAGCAATTGCTTCAGAGGCAGTTTGCTTTTTATTTTTTGATAATTCACTTATCAGATACTTTTTTGGAGTATGTCTAGTTAGATATATGCCAATGAATAAACATCCTAATCCTGCTATTGACCAGATATAAATAGGGGTAGTCCACCCAAAACTTACCGCAATGTAAAGTGTTGTTAATATAGCTATAAATGCCCCAAAATCACCAAATGCACTTTGTATCCCCATCGACCAATCAAGTCTATCTTTTTTGAATGTTCTAGATATTAATCCTATACCAGTTGGATGGAAAAAACCTGCTGAAAATTTGAGTAAAAATACAAACAATAATAATGTAATAAAATTTTGTGAGAAAGAGAGTATGAACATTGACCCGCTCAATAAAAACACCCCCGAAATGAGTAATGTTCTACTATTGTTGTTATCGGATGCTCTCCCAACTGCAACTTCAGTAAATAGGGATATAGCAAGACCACCGCCAGTTATCAATCCAATCTGTGTATAAGATAAATTAAACAAGGTTTTGAATATAGGGAATAGTAAAGGAACCACCGCAAGTGTACCATCATTAAAGCCGTGGAAAAGACTTACGATAGAAAGAATCCTATGTTTATCGTTCATATTGAATTGTCCTCGTGTCATAAAATGAACATCTAATATTCCTATATAATGTAATTAGCTGAGGATTTGATGCTTGTCAATCCTGTTTTTCTTAGTACTAAGCTAAAACATACCCACAATGTACACATTTTAAACCATCTTCAACTTTAATAAAAGTATCACCACCACACTTTAGACATATCATTCTATTACCTCGCTTAAACATATAAATTTATAACCTATTTATTCAGAAAAAGATTATTTATTTCACTCTTTTATAAATGTCTTTTACACCTAAAAAATCAATTTTAACCTCTTCACCGATTTCACTTTTCAATAATCTTTTCAAAATTTCAAAAGCATAGTTTTTTGCCTCAACTGAGAACACAACTAGAGAATATGATGGAGAAGGATAACTCGCAGGCATTTTTATGTTATGATGAAATGAACATTTTTCCGCAACAAGTCCATAGAATCAAAGAGGAACATGAATCGGCAGTTTTTGAGCCTAGTAATGGAATTACAAACTTGTTGCAGGAGAACAATCGCTCTGCATTTCAAAAGATACATAACTGTTTAGAGGGAGTGTGAGTTCGTTTTAGAAAGTAAACAAATCTATCTTCCATTTGTCCATAAAAACACCTCAAAGAACATAAAATGAGAGCGAATAATCCTGTGAGGTAGTCTTATACTCGTTACAGCTAGTTCTTTGATTCTACACGCATGTATATTCGCTGGAGTTGTGCCTATTACAAAATCAAGTGGATTTTTGCTGCAATGGTTAAAAGTAGTGTGAACATTAGACTATTGTAAAGACGTGAAATGGTGAGTTTATGCCTTTGCACGCAGAGAGATGAACAGTTTTATTACACAATAACATATTATGGATTAGAATCGAGGAAATAGAATATGACTGAAATCACCAAGATAAAGGCAAGGGAAGTCTTAGATTCCAGAGGAAACCCAACAGTTGAGGTGGACGTAGTAACTGAAAAGGGGATTTTTAGAGCCATGACCCCCAGTGGAGCAAGTGCAGGGCAACATGAAGCTTTAGAACTTAGAGATGGAGACAAAACAAGATATCTTGGAAAAGGGACTTTAAATGCTGTTGAAAATGTAAATAAAAAAATAGCACCCAAGCTTATTGGATTGGATTGTCATTATCAGGAAACAATTGACAACATTATGTTGAAATTAGATGGTACCGAAAACAAGGACAATTTTGGTGCTAATGCAATACTTCCCATTTCCATGGCAGTGGTTAAAGCAGGAGCTGCTGATAAAAATCTCTCTTTGTATTCATATATCGGAGAGATGTTCGGCGTCTTGCCTCACACAATGCCTGTTCCCATGTGTAATGTAATTAACGGTGGCAAACATGCAGGTCAAGAAAATTCGATACAGGAACATATGCTTATGCCCACAGGTGCAAAAGATTTTACCGAAGGCATCAGGATGGTTTCTGAAACATATCATCATCTTGCCAAACTTCTAAAGAAAAAATTTGGTGCTGGAGGAACGCTTATCGGAGATGAAGGTGGTTTTGCACCTACACAGCTAACCAGTGTAAATGAGAGATTAGATTTGATGCTTAAAGCAGTAGAAAACGCTGGATACGATGGCATGATGAAAATAGCATTGGATCCTGCTTCAAGTGAGTTTTTCTATAAAGGAACATACAAGATTGGTAAAAAATCGTACTCTGGAGGAGAATTGGTTGATTTCTATGTGGATCTTTGTGATACATACCCAATAGTAAGTATCGAAGACGGTCATGCAGAGGATGACTGGGATTCATGGGTTGAAATGGTTAAAAAACTTGGAACAAAAATTCAAATCGTAGGAGATGATCTATTTGTCACAAACACAAAAAGAATACAGAAAGGCATCGAACTAAACGCAGCAAATTCCGTTCTTATCAAACTTAATCAGATTGGTACGTTCACTGAAACATTAAACGCAATAAAAATGGCACATGATAAAGGTTGGACCGCGGTAGTAAGTCATAGAAGCGGGGAGACAGAAGACAGTTTTATTGCAGATTTTGTTGTCGGAACAAGTGCAGGGCAGATAAAAACAGGTGCACCGGCCAGAAGCGACAGAAATGCAAAATACAACCAATTGATGAGAATCGAAGAGGAACTAGGTGAAGAATCAGATTATCTTGGGATTGACTTTCGTATGGGACGCCTAGCATAAAACATTTTTATATGGTTGCATATACCCACAGTGAGGGTTGCTTATGAAAATACTTATCACAGATAAAATGGCAGAGGAAGCAATAGAGCTTTTGAAAGACGCAGGTCATGATGTTACTTTTGATGAAATGGATGCAGATAAACTTCTTTTGGAGATTTCAAAATATGATGCGTTGATGTTCAGAGGGAGAACAAAGGCTATAGCAGATGTTGTGAACGCTGGAGCGAAAGGAAGTTTGAAAGTAATCGGTAGGGCAGGCATTGGCGTTGACAATGTTGATCTAGAAACTGCAGCCAAAAACGGCATAAAGGTCGTCAATGCCCCAACAGGGGCAACTGCCAGCGTTGCAGAGCTTACCATTGCCCACATGCTATCTCTGTCAAGGCACATAACCAAAGCAGACGCTACAATGAAAAAGGGAGAATGGGCAAAAAAACAACTGAAAGGAAACGAACTTTATGGGAAGACGCTCGGCCTAATAGGTTGTGGTAACATAGGAAAACTCACTGCCAAATATGCTCAGATGTTCAATATGAATGTTATTGGGTATGACCCATTTATTTCAATGGAAGACATGAAAAAGGACGGTATAAAAAAGAAAGATGATCTTGAAGATGTCATAAAAAATGCAGATTTTATTTCACTTCACCTTCCGCATATTCCACAAACGCATTATATTGTCAATGAAGAAATGCTTTCAAAGATGAAACCGTCTGCATATCTCATTAACTGTGCCAGAGGTGGAACTGTGGATGAAAAAGCACTTTATGATGCATTGAAAAATGGAACTATCGCAGGGGCGGGAATGGACGTTTTTGAAAATGAACCGCCGAAGGGCAGCCCACTTCTTACACTTGATAACGTGGTTTTAACACCGCATCTAGGCGCAAATACAAAGGAAGGGCAAATACGAGCAGGGACTGTTTGCGCAGAACAGATTATTAAAGTTCTAAACGATGAAACGCCGGATTTCTGGGTGAATAAAAAATTGATGTAAGGGGAAAAATATAACTATGGGGAGTGTTTCGAACATACAATGAAGAATTTGGGCAAAATCGTAGATAAAATCGAGAAAAACATTGATGACAAGGACAGGATTAGAGAGAAAGCACTTAGATCCTCGAGGGAAATAATTATAGGATGTAGGAAGGCAATTCAATATATTCATCAGGATTCAATGGACGCCTCTGAACAGCATATAAAGAAGGCATCTGCCAAATTAGCAGAACTATATGATCTAACTGTGAACCATTCTGAACTATACCACGCAGGTTTTGTTGAAAATGCTGCACAAGAGTTTGTAGAAGCGCATTGCCTCTACAACATAATGCAGGACAAAGAGCTACCTGATCCAGATAAAATACAAACCACATATAGCGCGTATTTGAAGGGGCTATGTGATGTAGTGGGAGAACTTAGGCGAAAAGCCTTGGACTCTATTCTTGTTGGCAAATCAGCAAAAGCAAATGACTACCTCAAACTTATGGAAGAAATCTATGATGCGATCATGCGGTTTGATTATCCATCTGGTTTGATTCCAATAAAGAGAAAGCAAGATATGGTCAGAGGAATTGTAGAAAAGACAAGAGGAGAACTAGCCGTAGCCAGTTGCGAGAAACGTATTGAATATCGCACTGATGAATTTCGAGGGATTCTTGATGCGATTAATGTTGAAAAGAAAAAAAGAAA
>CAYLOF010000130.1:0-5344 GCA_964385215.1 uncultured Thermoplasmatales archaeon | reverse complement strand
AACCTGTAGATTCTTGGCTTATTGGTCTCCTCAATTTTAACGAAACAATTCTAGGAATGGCAAATGCAGATTCTGTTTCAATCGATCCTTACTGGACAAGCGGGTTCTACGATAATGGAACCATTCATAACAATGAGGGAAACATAACAGATATTCAAGCATTTATTATGTCAGGATCAACAGCTAACACTACAATATTTACAGTAAACTTCACTGCATTAAAACCAGGTATATGTCACATTGTCTTAACAGAGGCAGAAGCATATTCAGAAGGACCAAACGTGTTAAACACCTGGTATAACACATCTGTAACGATTTATCCAAAAACACCAACAGGACTGACTTATCCACCAATACCTCAATTGGATTCGATAATCCCTGAAAAATATTCAGCCTTAACCGAAAAAGTTGATTTTATATATGATTTTAATGACCTTGAAAACGACTTAGATCATCTGAATCTTCAAATATCGGGACCTACTCCTTATAATACATCCGATGATTTCATCGAATGGACCTATAAAGTCAATCAAAGTAACCCCTGGGAAGGATGGGCCACCTCTGAAAAAGATATAGCACAAGAAATGGGAGTTAATGTCTCATACAGTACATCGGAAGAAAAATGGGTTATAAGCCTAGATACGGGTGCAACATGGGATATTACAAACCCTTGGAATCAACCAATAAATTCTTCAGTATGGCCATCTGGTAAATATCAATTCAACATAGAAGCAGTAGATAAAATTGGAAATAAATGGGGAAGAATCACTACTGCTCCATCTTATTCAAACTATATTTACTCCTTCCATAAAATACAACCAGCAATTGATGCAGCCCCTCAAGGATCAACAGTACACGTATTAAATGGTACTTACAACGACACATTAACAATAAATAAAAAAATTAATTTGACCGGTTCAGGATCAACTATACTTCAACCAACAACAATTCCTCAAGCAGGAATCTTTGATGTAAAATTAAACTCTGGAGCATCCGGAAGCATAATTAAAAACATTATTTTTGATTTCAACGGAAAAAATAATAATCGAAGCGGAACTGGAATATCCATAGGTCAAGATAATTATGGATTCACCCAGAATGTAAAGATCATTGATAATACTATTTATCCTGGAAATCTAGCGGGTGTTGGCGGAACAGCTATCCAAACAGCAACCAATACAGACATTAGTGGGCTCATCATAGAGAAGAATAAGATATATGGAAATGATTCCTCGAATTGCAATGGCATTTACGTTCGATCGCATATAGGATATGGTAAAGTCGAAATATATAAAAACACTATTTCAGGAAACATATCGTTTGGTATCAGCCTAGAATCAAATAAAACACATATCTCCCGTAATAAAATAAATAATTCAATAGATAAAGGAATCTCAGGAATACGATTCATTGATACTGTTGGTGGACAGATATATAGCGAAGTATCATTAGTTACAAATGAAATCCATAACTTTCAATATGGAATGGTCATCGGAACTCCTACAGACACGGGATCGGTTTTAGAAGCACAAATTTCGTCAAATACATTATCAAAGAATGACATTGGTATTTTAGCTCGCTACGGAGCAGATTTAATGAACAGCGTTCATTTCAATAATATATTTGATAATAACAATTATGGTATCAACAATATTGGTAACAACATAGTCAATGCAACGTATAACTGGTGGGGTACTCCCAGTGGTCCTACCCATCCATCAAACCCTACTGGAACTGGTGACGTTGTCAGTAACGATGTTTTATTTTCAAACTGGCTTGAATTATATTGGAATAACACAGCATATGTTGATGATTCCTATGATTCATCTACTCCAGGATGGAATATAGACCATTTCAATACTACAAAAGATGGTATCAGCGCAGTCTATGATGGTGGATATGTTAAGTTAAATCCAGGTGTCTATAAAGAGGTCTTTAAGATTGATAAACCTCTCATTCTTCAAGCTAAGTTTGCTAATCCATATTTAACCGTCATCACTGATGAGGAAGCAGGATACTCTGAAATGAATGAGGTTAAAAGTCAAACTATTCAAATAGCAAGTAAAGATGTATCTATTGAAGGAGTGATGATTTTACGTAAAAACACTATGCATAGCGGGAAAAGTGCAGCTGTCGGAAATAAAGGATTTTTAAATATTTATGATATTAAAATAAAAAATTGTGTTATAAAATCAATATATAATGGAATTTATCTTAAAAATGTGGAAAATGTAAGTATTGCCGGTAATGAAAATCTTACAAGCGATCAATCGGATATTTTACTTGATTCTGTAACTGATTTTAGCATCTCTTATAATTTGATAAATCAATCTGACAGAGAAGGAGTTAACTTATATGACTGTGAAAATGGATTAATTTTTAATAACACATTTTTCGAAGAATCAGAAATTGGAATACGTGTTAATCAATCAGAAAAAATAAAAATATCTGAATGTGTCTTTGAAAACAATACAAACGGCATATTGATAATTAATTCAACGGATATATTAATCGATAATTCAGAATTTAACAGCAATCAAGATGCTATAAAATTATTCGATAATGCCGTAGTTAACATTTCTAATAATTCATTTTACAATAATCTTTGGAATATTACTCACGCTGCTTATGTGGAAAATTATTATTATTTTGGATCGATTCAAAATGCAATTTATTCTGCAGGTATAGGAAATCGAATTGATGTCTATCATGGGACATATAAAGAAAATGTTGTTATTGACAAAAAAGTTATATTAAATGGACAGTCTTCACCAAACGATGTAATCATTGATGGTGGTAATGGCTCTGCTGCATTACAAATATCTTTACTTTTAACTGTAAAAGATGTTTTGATTCGTGACATAAGCATTAAGGGTGGAGATACGTGTGTTAAAACTGGCAGATATATGGATGTTACTGGTTTAACTATTCAGAACTGCATGATTTACAATCCAAAAGGAGAATACGCCATTGTAATAGATCCAAACCAATATTCAGATAACCCATCTATTAGAAACGGAACAAATCCATTTAATAAGCCTGTACTACTTCGACATAATTTCATTCGCGGTGGACTGTTCTACCAATATAAACCTTTTGAAATATATGGTGTAGAAATAGACACTCAAATGATAATTGAATATAACGATATTGATACAATCAAATTAAATAGCAGCATATCAGTAAAAATAAGAAACAATGAGTTATGGAGTCTTGGCCTTAGGGAAACATATCTAGCTAAAATTAAAAACAATAATTTTACGAACGACCCTGGAACCATTAGTAATGGTATTTATTTATGGTCTATTGAAAATGAATATCCAGTAAAAAAAGTAACTATCCATAACAATTCAATAATTGGGTACAGCGATAACTTAATTGGAGGTGATGCCTCTGGTGCTGGAATAGTGATTGCTGGAGCAAAAGATGTAACTATTAGTTCAAATAAATTAATAGCAAATACCAAAGGAATATGGGTGACAGAAGATTACATCAATTGTAACAATCAACGATGTTTTGGTGATATCAAAGATTTAATCATAAAAGATAACCGAATCGAAAAAGGACAGGCAGCTATCAAACTATTGGCCAATGTTTCCAATACAAAAATTGAAAATAACTTGATTGCAAAAAATGGTCAGGGTATACGGCTAGAAAAAGCAACGAACAACCAGATATATCACAACCATATAACAGATCAATACTATGGTCTAAGAATAGGTGAAAACAGTTCACAGAACCTCATTTATGATAATTATTTCATCAACAACGACATACATGCTCTAGATGAATATTCGCACAATATATGGAACGTTTCTATGACTGATGGTACAAACATCATTGGTGGCCCAAAAATCGGTGGGAACTATTGGGATGATTATCAAGGAGTGGATACAAATGCAGATTCAATAGGAGACACAAATCTTCCTTATGATAACTCCGGAAATATCAAAAATGGTGGAGATTTTCTCCCACTGGTAATCCATGATGATATACCTCCAACGGTCACTGTTCTTTATCCGAACGGCGGAGAAGTATTAAATACATCCAATGCAACAGTTCAATGGAATGCTGAAGATAATCTAGGAAACAACAGTTTGAACATTAGTCTTTACTATAGTGATAATGCAGGTGAAACATGGCAATTAATGCGTCAGAATGAAGAAAACGATGGTGAATATCTTTGGGATATACAAGATCTTTCTCAAGGGCAGAATTATATGCTGAAAATTGAGGCACGAGATCTTGCTGGAAACATACAAAATGATACATCAGATGGAACATTTGCAATTGTTGAGGAAGAACAACCAGGAATGAATATTCAAATTGTACATCCTGCAAAGGGATATGTTTATTTTTTCGATAAAAAAATCTTAAGACTCTTTCCAAGTTTAAGTTATATTATTGGAGATATTACTATTACAGCTGAAGTAGATAGTGTGGTTGATATCGACAAAGTAGAATTTTATGTGGATGATGTACTGATGTTCAACTCTTCATCAACAGAAAATAACAGTTACAGTTGGAATTGGGATGAAAATGTCGTCTTTAAACATGATATCACCGTCAAAGCTTGTGATATAAATGAACATACAGCATCCAAAACAATAAATGTTTTTATATTAAATTTGAATCTAATACCATAATCTATTTAACCTGATTTTCGCAGTTCAATCTGAGCCCAACATCTACTATTTTGTAGAAATACGACGTAACGAAGCATGTTTATACCTGATCATATCAATCACTAGTTGAGCAAGGAACACGACGAGATTGTTTCTTCAGCGCCATTGCTTTTCTTAACTCTATTGCTTCATCATACTCTTTTTCCAACCTTCGTCGTCTGTTTGACAGGATTCCATCATAGAGATCTTGCGCAAAATACAGATGGTTCGTTTGACTGGGAAACAACAGCTTTTTTCCATACACCCGTTATTTTTTGTTACGGATGACTATCTTTGTTCAATTATGTATTGTAAATTTTTGGAGATGATTTTCTACATCACTCTGATTTAATTTCATGCAGGAGAATTATTTCATCTTATCTCCATTTAAAAGATCAAGGTTACTGGTTCCTGGTGTACTGACAAGGCTTCAAAAATGGTGAAAATAAACATCTTACTAGCGTAACATATCTCACCTGAAACATCTGACATAAATCTGATTTTTCATGCAGTTTGATTAGAGGATTCTATAACAAAATTCTAAGGAGGAGCAGAGAAATCAATGATTTTTGAAAACTAGGGTGTTGAACATGAGCGTTTCACGCTCATTTTCAACTTCAAAAACATGATTTTGATGGAAAACGATGCTGTATGAATATCGAAATACAGATTTCAAAAAC
>CAYLOF010000129.1:0-5409 GCA_964385215.1 uncultured Thermoplasmatales archaeon | reverse complement strand
GTGAAGCACATCAGGGAAAGGCTTAACAGGACCAGGCACACAAAGGCAATAAGCGTAATCAATGAACTTACAAAAAGGGAGAGGTTCATCCTGAGATTGATACCGGAAAAGGGAACATACTACCCTCAGTTGTACAAGTTTTACAAGTCAACAGACGGCCAGCTCGGCGACAGGATGTTCAGGAACTACATTGAAAGATTCTCCAAGTTTAATCTGATAAACATGGAAAGAAAAGGAGTCGGCGGCAGTTACTTCATCACCCTGAACACGCCAAAGGATGTTTTGTTTGGGATATCGTAATCTATTTTATTCACTTTTTTGCAGTAGATAATATCTGTTTAAATAAATCTTCAATGGGGTTCATAATCACTTCATCAATACTGTCTTCAGAGATATTTGTTGGCCATTTTGATGATAAAGTAAAATATTGTTTGCCCACCTTCTTATCATCATCCGGAAAACCAGACCAGTTTCTTGAAGTCATTACTAACAAGAAGGCTTTTGCGTTTGAAAATTCCCCTTTTAGCCTTATTTCTCTCTCTTGGAAGTCTTTTTCCCAATTATGTCTGTTCCAGCCCAATTGTGTCTTACACTCAATAATGAAAACAACTTCATCATCCTTCCAAACTGAGATATCAGGTCTGATTGCCCCTCGTTTTGGTTTGATTTGCCTTTCTGAATGAACTTCATAATCAATGTGATTTTTGTCAAGAATCAGTTTTAGATAAAAGACTATTGTTTCAACAAAGAAATCGGAGGCTGCTGATATATATCTCTTGTTCAAAAAATTCTTGATCTTGTTTTGAGTTGCATAATAAGCATTCATCCTAAGAATGATAGCTTTTGTAATTTCTCTTTCGTCAAGGGAAATAGAAACGTTAGATCTAATTTCATCATAAAGGTTGACTAATTGATTAAACTGGTTATTCAGATTTTCCCAATAATTTCTTTCAAAATTGAGCAATGACATAATTGATTCCTTTATTACACATTTTTTCTAATACTTTATATACAAACACATACTATTACTTTAACTCTAGTTTCTAAACTAGTTAAACCAAAATCAAGTGTGCCAAAAAAGGAACCGATGCCAGACCAACAACTATGTAAATCCACATAAGCAAATCGATTGTTTTCTGTTTCATAGTTACATGCTCTTTACAATTGTTTCTTTCTATTCGTCTTTTCCTTTTGCATCATAGTTTTTCCTAAGTCTATCTCCACCATTGCCTGTTCCATATGCCAATTCGCTATATCATGCAATTGCATTGCCTTGTTAATGTGCTCTTCAACTTCAAATAAAATCTTGTCCTTCTTTGAAAGCCCTTCCGGTATCATATTTTTACCCTCCCTATAAGAAAATTATTTCTATTCAAACGGTCTATCCCAGAATATACCACAGATATGCCCCCGACCAGAGGAGTCATCATGAAAACTCTTGCCATGTAGGACTTCTCGTTAATTATCCTGTTCCAGACATCCAGCTCTGCCGTGAAATAATGCCTGAACTCCACCGGGATTTTCAAGAACTCTTTTTTTAACTGCAAAATAAATTCCTTCTTGTTATTTACTTCCTTCTCAATTTCTTCCAGGTCTTTTTTGTCGAAAACTCCTTTCAATTCGTCGCCAATTTCAAATTTTACTTCCATCTAACCACCAAACAATTTTTACAAGAACAAGATATTATTTATCCTCCAAATATATAAGCTAGGAGGCTCAAATCGCTTATATTAAAATATAAACCGGTTTATGTTTGAATATAAAATTTTTAACTGATTGGAACACCCAAAAACTTCAACTTCAGACATTTTGTTAAAAAATTGATTTACTATACTTTCCACAGTTTGCAACCAACTCTCTGTCCCTTGATTTAGCGACGTCTGCTCAATTACCATCAGGTGATTTTCTTGGAGAAAGAGTTTATGCTCGAATGTGAATGCGGGGCAAAGTATAAGTTTCAGGGCAGCAGGAAAAACCTGGAAGAATATCTGGCCTCTCAGACATGGATGTGTGAGCTGGGAAGGCACGTGGAACTTGGCAGGAAGGGAGACTACCTCACGATTGTTGAGGAAAAGGAAGAGCTAAGCGAAAGCCCTGAGATAGAACCCAAAAGGAAGGACGAATACACCGTACCTGAACTGCAAAAAAAGTTTGGCACAACCCTTGAACACATGGGATTTGGCATGTTCAAAGATACGGAGGGGAACGTCTGGGACTTCAGGCCTGGAAAAGACGGGGATAGATATTACTCAAAGGTCGGGTGATTTATTGAAGCTTAAACTCACAGAATTTTCTTAGAGAACAGTTTATACATCTGTTAGGCTGGTTGTGGTTTCTTTCCACTTTGCCGCTCCTGATTTCGCTTCTGATGGTTTCCATAGTCCCTTTAACTCTGTTTCTGAGATTCTCATCAAAAGATATCTTGAATTGGCCGTTGTTGTAGGCAAGCAAACCAAAAGGAACCTTCTTTCCTGAATCCTCAAGCAGCAGGCAGTAAGAGGCCAACTGCATAATGTGGCTATCATAAGGCCGACCTGCATTGGTATTTTTCACTTCAACAGGTATGTATTCATCGCCTCTCTTCACGATGTAGTCAGGCTTCCCCGCCAGATTGAACCTTCTGGAATACAGTGCCTTGGCCGGTTTGTCCAGATCAGTGTATGTTATCTTCCCCTCAGGAATCCTGTATTTGGTCTTAATCTCCTTGGCTTTGCCTGAGGATAATGCCGAGTAAAGCAGGAGGAATAATGCAAAGACAAACATCACTGTAATGATTATCTCCATCATAGGAAAAACCAACCCAGCAAAATAAGGACGATTACCAACAGACCTAACCCCAGATAAAGAGTTTTTCTGGAGATTTTTTCATAGCCAAGAGCTGACGTTATTTTGATTCCCAAATCAGCATGTGCCTTCAGGCCGTTATCCAAAGCTTTAGAACTCGGATTGTATCCGCATCGCCGAAGATACCATGCAACGGAGCAGTATTCATGCTGGCCGATTTCTGAGGATTTTATTGTCGTGTTCTTGTCAAATTTCATAAATAACCTTACTCTGGTAGAAATAAAAAATTTATAATACTGCCGATTTCTCCTCCAATTGCAGACTACTTATTTTTTTTCAACTCTTTCACAAATCGAAAACCCTATACTGAGTAAAAGGAAAATAATTCCAAATAAAGCAGCGATATTTGATGAAAGATCTAATGATGCATATAAAACCGCTGTTCCTTCTGAAAGAGGTATACGTGGAGTCCACAAAAAATAAAGACCAAAGCAAGCTATTGTTGTCAGTTTGAAAATATTGGAAAAAACACGCCATTGTTCTTTTTGCATATAAACCGATAAAATCATGTTTTTTGATATTCTTATTGTTGATGTTTAAAAATTCAACCTGATTTTAACCCCAATCCACACCATGAATGAACCTTAGTGACAAGATTCAAATGAACGATGTGACCAGATGCGGGAAAGGTTTGGTCTAAATAGAACAAGAATTCTGTATTTAAAAATTTTAATTTTTAAAAGGTCAAATTAAAAGTTGTACGTTATTTTATATCTTATAGCATATAAACCTTTAAATATTTATCATATGTAATTAAAATATGAAAAATATTATCAATAAATTATCTAAAAATGATAAAAAGTTTCTAATTTCTCTATTGGAAGACGGAAGCAAGACAGATTCACAAATTGCTAAGGAAATCAATATAAGTAAAGCTACTGCTGGAAGAATCCGGAAAAAATTAGAGAATGAAGATATAATCTCAGAATACATCCCTATAGTAGATTTAGACAAATTAGGAGCTGAAGTATTTTTAATAATTTTATTTCAATGGACAAAATTCAAAGATAGGAAGTTAACAGGTGAAATGCTATCCGAACTTGAAAAAGATCCACACGTAATATTTTTAGGAAACGGAGAAGGTTCTGAAGGTCTTACAACATGCTTATTTTTAGGATTTAAGGATTTAGAGGAATATAACAACTATTTTAAGCAATTTAGGGCAAAATATGAGGAATTTTTAGGTAAAACTATAAATTTGTTGATTCCTTCAAAAGAAATAAGGAAGCATGACTTTACCGATATGGTAAAGTTCATGTTAAAGGAGGGGGTAAAATGAGTAAAAATTTTTTGATATTTTTAATAATAAGTTTTCTATTTCTTTTACCAACTAATGTTTTTGCATTTGATATGGATACATCCGTATCGCCAACAAGTAAGTTGAGTACTAACTGTGGTGGACAAGAAGCAGTGACAGTTAGTTTAACAAATAAAGGAAATTACTATGGAACGCTTTGTTGGTGGAGTCTTGATAAATCTAGTTGGACTAAGGGAACAAATTCTTGCCTTTCTCCTGAAGGTGGAGCTGGTACGTTCTTAGTTAATTTGGATGTACCAACATCTGGTTCCATAACACATAATGTATATGTAGCATGTAGAAATTATGGACACTGGGATTGGAGTCTTTTAAAATATGTAAATGACTGTGTCAATACTAACACTTGGAGTACAGATTATAAAGAAGGATATACGAAAACTACCGATTGTTTGATTAATAGTCAACAAGATGCTGATTGTGTATATCAACAATCTGTTACACTTGAATGTAATGTACTAAAACAGCAAGCAGAAGCTGAAATAACTAAAGCAGAAAATCTTATTAGTGACGCTCAATCTCTTATAAATACTGCTCAAAGTAAAATTACAGAAGCTTCTGATATTGGAGCTGACATAACGCAAGCAAATAGTCATTTATTATCTGCTAATACAGGATTGACTAATGCTCAAACATATCTAAATACAGCACGAACATCTTATAACGCTGATAATTACGAATCTGCAAAAACAAATGCACAACAAGCACAGACTTCTGCAAACAATGCTAAAAATAATGCCAATCAGGCAAAATCTTCAGCCGAACAGGCTACGCAACAAGTTTCACAAGAAAAAATTGATGCAAGTAATACTATTTCTATTGCCAAATCTGCCATAGATGATTCAAAGAAAAGGATTGAGGATGCAGAAAAATTAATTAACAATGTAACAGTAATTGGAATGGATACAACTTCGGCAGAAGGGGATGTAGCAACTGCTAGGTCAAAACTGGAAACAGCAGAAGATTACTATTCTGAAGCAAGTTCTAATTTTAATTCTAAAAATTATGATTTAGCAAAACAAAAAGCAGATTCCGCAGAGTCTTATTCATCACAGGCAGAATCTTTAGCATCAAGTGCGTATAATTCTCTTTGGACAACTTACTCCAAAAAAAGAGTTGGCGCTCAAGCAATTCTTGATGCAAGTGGTAGTGTAAGCCAAATGAATGAAATAATGACAAAAATGGATTATGTCTTAAGAAATCTTAGAGATTATAATATAGATTTAACGACAACGCAAAGTGTGACAGAT
>CAYLOF010000128.1:0-5420 GCA_964385215.1 uncultured Thermoplasmatales archaeon | reverse complement strand
TACTGCTTGTCGGTGCCACTGGAGTTGTTCTCACAGGAGACATATTTAACCTCTTCGTCTTCTTTGAGATTCTTTGCATCTCGTCTTATGCATTGGTGGCATACCTAGGGGATAAAGCTGGAGTGGAATCAGGAATAAAATATTTAATTCAGGGTTCTATTGGCTCCAGCCTGATTCTGATAGGTATTGGCATTCTTTATGGCATGTTTGGCTCACTTAATATAGCAGATATTGCTAGCAATATAAATTCGATCGGATCAACAGCACTATTAATTCCATTGGCCTTGTTAGTCACAGGATTTGGTGTAGAAGGAGCTATATTCCCATTAAATGCTTGGTTGCCTGATGCTCATTCGTCTGCTCCGTCGAGTATAAGTGCCATTCTTTCTGGAATTGCCATTGGAGTGGGAGTCTACGCATTGACAAGAGTTATATTCACATTGTTTGGTGTCTCAAGCATCTTTCCATTCCTTGCCATATTAGGAGTTTTAACCCTGCTGGTTGGAGAAGCATCTGCCTTTAAACAGAATAATCTCAAGAGAATGCTGGCTTATTCAAGCACCGGTCAGATAGGACTAATTGTCTTTGGGTTGGGCATAGCTAATTATCACGGTGTAGCTGGAGGCCTGTTCCAGGTGGTTTCCCATGGCCTAGGCAAATCTCTGCTATTCATGGCTGCAGGATATATGATCTACCGCACAGGCTCCATGGATATATCGGCCCTTAAAGGTATAGGAAAAAAGATGCCGCTCACATCTATAGCTTTCACCATCGGTGCATTTTCTTTGATAGGACTACCTCCCTTTGCAGGGTTTGCAAGTAAATTTTTAATCATCCAGGGCGCCCTGCTAAAGCAAGATGCCCTGTTTTTCGTTCTAGCCGCACTAGTTCTCTTGGCCACAGTAATTGAAGGAGCTTACTTCCTAAAAGTTTGCCAAATCATACATTTCAAGGAGGGGAATAATCAAAAGAAAAAAGATGCTCCATTAGTTGCTTTAATCCCTATGTTTATTTTGGTGTCCTTAATCATAATCATTGGAATTTACCCTAATTTAGTGTCCGATTTCCTAAACTCGGCTGCTTCAGGATTGTTAGATAAACTAGCATATATTGAGGGAGTGTTAGGATGAATCTGGAAATTTTACTTATAGCTGCCTTCGGCGGTTCTTTCCTTACATACTTTTTAGGAAAGTTCTCTCACAAGGTTAGGGACGGTTTTGCAGTTTTCATTTCTTCCGCTTTAGTGGTACTTGTTACATTTTTCTATGATAAACAGGTGAGTATTAATTACTACTCTGGATTCTTCGACTTACCCTTTATCCTGAGAATTAACACTCTTTCCTGGTTCTTTGCAATTACGATAGCAGGGTTAGGAGCCCTTTCCATCGCGTTCTCTTTAAGCTACATGAAAGAGAGAAAGGGAACGAATTTCTACTATTTGATTATGCTTCTGGTAAATGCATCTATGCTCGGAATTGTATTATCTGGCGACCTAGTTTCCTTCTACATCTTCTGGGAAATCATGTCGTGGACTGCGTTTCTGCTCATAAGCTATAACCGAGGACCTGCCATAGCAGCTGGGATGAAATACATCGTGATGTCCCTTGCTGGCTCAATATTTATGCTCATAGGGATTTTTTCACTTTATGCAAATTATGGTACCTTTATCATACCAGAAATCGGGGCTGGAATTGCTTCCGCCTCTTCAGGATTTATACTATTCATCTTAATCATGTTCATCATTGCCTTTGGAATAAAAAATGCAGTTTGGCCATTTCACACATGGCTTCCTCCCGCCCATTCAGAAGCTCCATCACCGTTCTCAGCAGTGCTTTCTGGAATATTAATAAAAATGGGTAGTTATGGGTTTCTTCTTATTTTCTACGTTATAGTCGGGATGAATCTTTTCCTTGGTTTAGGTTTAGGAAGATTCAGTTTCAACTATATCCTTTGTTGGGTTGGGGCTATCACTATCGTTATTCCTACGTTCACTGCTATGCTTCAAAACGATGCCAAAAAACTACTAGCCTGGCATTCAATTGGACAGATGGGGTATATAATTATTGGAATTTCCTTGGGAACAAGTTTAGGATTAGCTGGGGGTATATTTCACTTCTTTAATCATGCCTTATTCAAAGCACTCCTTTTCTTAACCGTAGCAGCAGTAGAATATCGAACCAGAGGAGTAAGAGATTTAAATTCATTAGGTGGTCTTGTTAAGAAGATGCCTGTCACTTTCATTGGAGTATTAGTGGGTGCTCTGGCAATAATAGGGGTTCCGTTAACTAGTGGTTTTGTGTCTAAATGGCTAATTTACAAGACCTTAATTTTGGATGGGTATTCTTTCCTAGCATTTGCTGCCTTTATAGGAACTTGGGGAACTCTTCTCTCCTTCTACAAATTAGTGCATAACATGTTCTTAGGGCAACTTCCTGAAAAATATAAAGATGTCAAAAAAGCACCACTCAGTATGCAAGTTCCGATATTGATTCTCTCGGGTGTAATTCTTTTGTTTGGAATCTTGCCTGGAATTCCCTTAAAGGTCATTAACGAAATCGGAACTTCTTTTGGTTTTGAATCTTTAAATGTGAACATCGGGGGAATTGCCTCGGAAACTGGTACATTAAACACGATAAATATCCTTGCTGTTATAGCAGTAGCTGCTATCCTCATCTGGTTATTTTTAAGAGCAGGAGCGAAATCAAGAAGGGTCACCCAAGAAGACAGCTATGGAGCCGGCTTATCCGTGCCAACAGACAAATACCATTACACAGTTGAATTCTACGACCCTTTTTCCAGAATGATAAAACCTTATCTTAGAGACGTAATAGACGATTTCTATAACTGGATTGCAAAAGGCGCACAAAAAACGTTTGATCATATAAGGCATCTCTACACCGGAGATGTAGGCCATTATGCAATATACATCATCTTGTTTTTGGCGTTTTTGATACTTGCTAGCTTTGGGTGGTTTTTATTGTGATAATAAAAATTGTTGAGATAATTGCAATTCCTGTATTAGCATTCCTAGTAGGGATATTCTTCTTAGGCTTGTCTAGAAGAATTATGGCTAGAATCCACTGGCGGTACGGACCTCCGATCACACAACCAATAATTGATATAATTAGGTTTTCTTATCAGGAAAGCGTTTCGCATGGAGTTATATTTGACCTGGGAATAATCTTTTCTTTAGCTGCATCTATTGCCGTCGTTCTATTTATCCCTCTCGGCGGAATGTGCGCTTTGAGCTCATCGGGAGGGCTGTTGGTGATTCTCTATCTCATGTTATTGATACCATTGGGAGTGGCTTTATCAAGCGGGGAAGGCGCCAATCCAAACATTAGCATTGGAATATCCCGTAAACTCATCTTGAGTTTGGGATACGAAGTTCCCCTCATCCTTATACTTCTCACTTTAATGACAAGATATGGTACCATCTCTATAGCGGATATTGTAAGTCAGCAGGGAAGCGGATGGACAATATTTTCTGTACCTTTATTCATGTCAGGCATAGCATATTTCTTGATTTTGCCTGCAATTCTGGAGATAAGACCATTTGATATGGCATCTGCACCTCAAGAGATTTCCTCAGGGCATAAGGTAGAATATGGTGGAAAATACTTAGCCATAATAACTATCGAACATGCCTTTACCCTTTTCATAGGACTTGCTCTCTTCGTGGATTTATTCTTGGGTGGCGCATCTAACCCACTTTTTTTCTTCATTAAGATGTTGGTAGTATTCATATTGTGCATTTTCATTAATGCAGTTTTCCCACGGTTTAGGATTGATCAGGCCATAAGATATCTGTGGAAATGGCCTACTGCCTTAGCATTAGCAGGTTTAATTGCAACTTCGGTTATGTGGTGATAAAAAAAAATGGATAGAAATCAAATTACAAAGTGGATCAAAAATCCGAAAAAAATGGGCTCAAAATACTCACTGTGGGCAATCTATTTTTGCACTGGATGTGGCATCATTGAAATTCCACCAATTCTAACTTCGAGATGGGATGCAGAGCGTTTTGGAATCAAACCTGCACCTTCACCCAGACAAGCAAATTTATTCCTGATTACAGGATACGTTACATTAAAAACATTGAAGGCAGTTGTAAGGACCTACGAGCAGATGCCGGATCCAAAATACACGGTGGGCTTTGGGTCTTGTCCCATAAATGGAGGAATGTACTGGGATTCTTACAACACAATAAAGAAACTTGACAAGTATATTCCTATAGATGGATGGATTGCTGGATGTATGCCAAGACCTGAATCAATATTCATTGCGGTTACTCACCTATGGACGATGATAGATAAAGGAATAGCTGATGGGTATGAAAAGTATAAGGAGAAATATTTCTACTATCGCAAAAATCAGGAAAAAGCTCTAGGCGAACTTGATTGGCCTCCCTTGCATCCAATGAAGAAAAAGGAGGAGGGGCAATGAATAAATCGCTGAAAAAAAAGCTTGAATCAGATTTTGATAGTTCGGTAGAAATTCTTGAAAAGAATGGGTGGACCATAACTGCCAACAAGAATCAGGTTTTAGACATTCTGAGATTTCTGAAGGGTGAAGGATTTGATTATTTAGCTCTTATCTCTTGTGTGGACTGGATTGAAAAAGGTGAATTCGAGCTAATCTATATTCTCTCTTCTTATCTGGCAGACAAGGAAAAGATGCACTTAATTTTAAAAACTAGAATTCCAAGAAAAAAACCAGATTTTGAAACAACAATCCATATTTTTGAAAACGCTGAGCCATATGAACGTGAACTTCACGAACTCTTTGGAGTTAACTTCAATGGCCACCCAAGATTGGAACCTCTTTTTCTAGATAGAAACTATAAAACCCCTCCGTTTAGAAAGGACTTTGACACGAGAAAGTATGTAGAAGAAACTTTTGGGTCCATTAAATCGGTGGAGGGGAAAAAATGACGGAACGAGAGTTGGAAATGTATTTCGGTCCTCAACACATGGGCATGGTCGGCAATTTCGGCATTACTCTAACTGTTAAAGGAGACCGGATCTTGAAAGCGAAGGCCAACCCAGGGTATCTGCATCGTGGTTTTGAAAAATTGATGGAGCTTAGAACATGGACACAGAATTCCCCTTTGGTTTGTAGGGTAAATGTAATGGAGCCTCATTCTATGGAGATGGTATATTCCATGGCAGTTGAAAAACTGGCTGGAATAAAGGTTCCAATGAGGGCAAAATATATACGGACTCTCACGTTGGAACTTTCTCGATTGGCCTCTCACCTGTTTGGTTGCTGGGCCTATGCAAATATGCTAGGTTTTGATACGGTTGCTCAATGGGCAATGTATCACAGAGACCTTATTTTGGATCTCTTTGAAGATTTCACTGGCGGTAGAGTTTATCCTATCTACATCTGGCCTGGCGGCGTTAGACGCGATTTACCTG
>CAYLOF010000127.1:0-5451 GCA_964385215.1 uncultured Thermoplasmatales archaeon | reverse complement strand
TTAGGCTAAATAGATCATAAGCTGGAGGGCGTCTCTGAAGGTTCTGAATAGCCTAACGATACGGGTAATACCCTGAGAAAGTTCAGTTGGAAACGCATGGTTGATTGCGATGGGGAATGAAATTGACATGACATTTTGCAGATGTTATTGTTAACACTTGTTAAAGGAAATGTTTAAGACACGATAATATATATCAATTCTGTAATTTTAATATTGGGGGGTATAAATATGACAACAGGTTTGTATAAAAAAGGAATTGTTTTAGGCATAATTGCCCTGTTTTTAGGCGCAAGTGTTGTACCAAGTATAAGTGGAGAAAAGATAAAACAGGTTAGTAAGTTCAGTGAAGAAACAGTTGAAGATATTAGAGGATTCTATCCTCCGCAAGATAGTGATTTTGTAAAACTCTATAATATGAATCTGCCGTTGAAAGGAACTGAGGATTGCAGGATGGAGAAAACACACTATACAGAAAAAATATATGGTGGTACCTCTAATGATTTGATGGGGGAAAACAAAAAGTGGACTTGGCTGTTTTATGATGATGCGGATTTTTATCGTGCATATGATCCGCTTGAAGATTTTGCAAAAGAAGCTTATTCAAGTGAGAATCTTGATGTAATAGTGCTTCAAGACAAAGAGCATGATCCTGCAAAGATGTGGTATATTAATGAAAATCACACTGCAGAACTGCTTCAAGATATAGGGGAGATAGATATGGGTGACTATCAGACACTCTATGATTTCGTAAATTATTCTAAAAACAACTTTCCAGCGAGCAGATATCTCATATCGTTTTATGACCATGGTGGTGGCTGGACTGGAGCATGTGTAGATAGCACAGATAACGGCTGGTTGACAATGGATGATATACAAAGGGCGTTAACAGAAACAGGAGGTGTGGATGTTATCTGCTTTACTGCTCCATGTCTTATGGGTGCATTAGAATCCGTTTATGAACTCAGAGATTGTGTGGATGTTTATGTTGGTAGCGAAGAAGGTAGTGGATATGGTCACTGGTGGGGAACTATTGGGGGTATTTGCAATATGTTGGATATCAATCCTGATCTTCCTAACATTGAAATAGGGGAGCAAATAATTCAGTTGATTGAGGGTAATACCCCATGGCCAGATTCTATTACAATGAGTGCTATTAGAACTGATAAGATGGGAGAATTATCAAATTCTCTTGACATTGTTGCTCGTGATCTCATCAATAATTTCAATGAATCATTTGGTAATGTCTGGAGTGCTTATGGCAACGTTGAATCCTTCGGTAATAGATACTGTATAGACACCTATGATTTTGCCAGAGAATGTCTTGGTGTTGAAACAAATCAAAATATCAGACAACATCTTGAAGATGTTATGAACTATGTGTCTGAAGCAGTTATTGCAGAATGTCATGGAATTGATCATCCAAATGCACATGGTTTAACAATTTATTTTCCAGATATATATAGATTGGGTTATGATTCGACATATGCTGATCCGGATTATGATTTAGATTTTTCTCAACATACTTTTTGGGATGAATTTCTTTGTAAATATTTTTATACAGTTGAACCTGGTAGCGATCAAGACCAAACCGAATACAATGCCGGTTTTTTGGTCTGCAGAGAATTTGTATGGGCACAGTCTTTTGTTCCAACATGTGATAACTTGGCAGGAGTGGAACTAATGTTAACAAGACTAGGATTGATTTTTTCAGATGTTACAATATCAATAAGAAATTCAAGAGATGGCGACGATTTAGCAAGTGAATCCATATCATATACTTACATTCCTAAGGGTTCGTTTGGGTGGATAAAATTCGATTTTGACGATATTACGGTTACACCTGGTGAAACATACTACATCCTTTGTAGCACTTCAGGTGGAGACAACATAGCAAATTTTTATGCTTGGGGCGGTAGCAACAATGCAGATTCATATCAGGAGGGGGATGTATGGATTCAATGGTCATCAGGAAGTTGGGAAAAATGGGATCCTCCAAAAGATACTTGTTTCAAAACGTATTATTCAGAGAACCCTTTAAATCCACCAACAATAGCTGGTCCAACATCTGGAAAAACAGGAGTAGAATACGAATATACATTTTCTACAACATATCCCAATGATCAGAATGTATTCTACTATGTTGACTGGGGAAACGGTACTACAACATATTGGATTGGACCCTATGCTTCAGGCGAAGAAGTAACTGTACCTCATACGTGGAGCGACAAAGGTACTTATCCCCTAAGAGTTCAAGCAAGAAACATTAGTGGTGTAGTGACTGACTGGGGAACACTAGATGTAAGCATGCCAAGAAACAAAGTAATCAATATACCATTCCTTCAATTCCTTGAAAAACATCCACGTATGTTCCCACTGCTTCGGCACATACTGAGGCTATAGTCTACAAAAACCTCTCTTCTTTCTTTTCTTTTGAAATAACCTTTTTCTCTAGGAGGGATTTTAGAGAAATAATGCTTTAAAACCGTTGATATGTACGATTACCTACTTTTTAATCAATATCTTTAGAGGAATAAAGGATTTTGCATAATAAATTGTTAGATTGAACAAATTTTCAATGAAATGATTTATATACTATATTTTAACTATATATTTAGTGGGAGAAAAATATGCAAAAAAAAATAATTGTTTTTATGCTGTTGTTTTCTGTTTTATCTGCAGTTGTATCTGGGGTTGAAATAAAAGAAAAAGAAACGATCTATGTTGATGACGACAACACCAGTGGTCCATGGGATGGGAGCATAGATCATCCTTATCAATATATTCAAGATGCTATTGAGAGTGCTCAAATCGATGACACCGTTTTTGTTAAAAATGGAACTTATTATGAAAACATTTTCATCAATAAAACAATAACTCTTCTTGGAGAAGATAAACAATCCACTATTATTGATGGACAGAATCAAAGTGATGTGATTTATGTTGGATATCCGGCTAATGGAGTAAGTATATCAGGATTTTCCATCCAGAATGCAGGGGGGGACCATGGGAATAATGTTTTTGATGCAGGAATTGATTTGCAGTCAGATCATAATATTATTTCAGACAATATTTTAACAAAACACCATATTGCTTGTATAATTCTGTTTGGTTCCAGTCATAATATAATAGAACATAACTATATTGGAGATTGCAGTTGTTCAGGTATAGAATTTCTCTCAGGAAGATTCAATTATATTGCAAATAACACCGTCATTAACAATTTAAAATATGGAATTTTTGTTTCAGAATTTGGAAATAGCAGTGGAAACCTGTTTTTCTCAAATATCTTTGAAAAGAATAGACAGGGAATCACTCTCTTTCATTCAAATAATACTATCGCTCATAATAATTTTCTGAATAATTATGTCCGCCATGCATCTTCTCGCTTTAACATCTGGATTTTTTCCCCTTCGCATAATAGCTGGAAGAGTAACTATTATGATGATTGTAAACAGGGATCCCCAAAATTCATTCCTGGTTTATTTGGATTTAATTTTGATTGGTACCCAGCAAATGATCCTTATGAAATTACAGATGCAGGAGGGAGAATATGAGAAAAAAGTCCCGATTAGTAACATCTGTTATCATACTGCTTATACTATTCTGCTTTATTGGGAGTTTCAGATGGAGCATACTTGGACAGCAAAAACAACGTAATGATTATCATCATACATCGATTCCCCTTATTTATAGTCAGGCTTTCAACTCTGTTGGAAAAATGGGTGATGAAGACGTAGAAAAATGGGCGGTGATTATTGCTACAGGTGGAGGGGTCGGTTATGCTCCTCATGAACGAGCTGATCGAAATGATGTTCGCAAATTAACAAAAGTATTGCTGGAACATGGCTGGGATAACGATCATCTCTTTGTTTTATTAGAAGAGAAGGCAACTACAGAGGCCATTATGAATGACAGTTTTTCTTGGCTTCGATCACAAGGAGAAGATGAAGATGATTTGATTCTCTATTTTTTTTCTGGTCATGGCTACTATCATACCAGCGATGAACCGCCCATTGATGAACCAGATGGAAAAGATGAACTCATCCATCCATGGGATCCAGATATGGCAGGATGGAATCCAAATGTATTCATTCTTGATGATGAATTAGCGGAAAAATTTGAACAGTTGCACTCTCAAAATATTGTGATACTTATGCATACCTGTCATGCTGGGGGAATGATTGACGGAACAGCAGATCTCCGCAAATCAGGTCGGGTAATACTTGCCTCCTGTGCTACAGATGAAGCCTCTTCTAGGATGACCATACCATATCATTGGATTTTCCCCTATTTTTGTATTAGAGGACTCCAGGGAAAAGCAGATTTGAACAATGATCTCTCTATTTCTGCTGAGGAACTGTTTCATTACACTGTCGAACCAGTTCAAATCCGTTCTTTTATTTTGAATTTATTTAGCCCAAGACGTACTAATGGTATATCACAACATCCCCAGTTGTATGATGGTTGGCCCTCTGATGAAGACAATAGTGATGATCTATTGCTGATACAGAGTGGTGATTGATATTGAAAAACCTCATCTTAGTTACCTTTGTTCTATTGATGCAAATCATGGTTATAATGAATCCCAGAGCATTGGACATTCCTTTAATGTGTGATTTTCCTAAAGAAATGACTACCACAATCAATGGCGATGGAATTGAAAATAAATGGGCAGTTTTTATCACTGCAGGGGGTGGTCCATCCTATGAGCATCATGAAAAAAGGGATAGAAACGATGTAAAAGAACTGACAAGGATATTTTTAGAACAGGAGTGGAAACAAGATCATATACTAACATTACTTGAAGAAGAAGCAACAGAAGATGCTATTTTACGTGTACCATTTGAATGGTTGGCTGATAATGGTGAAGATGAAGATGATTTAGTATTCTTTTATTTTTCGATGCATGGAACTAATCATACAAAGGATGAACCTCCACTCGATGAACCAGATGGTAAGGACGAAATAATCTTTCCATGGGATGAAGGTCATGGTGGATGGAATATGGATACATTTATTGTTGATGATGTATTAGCAGAAAAATTTCATGGAGTTCATTCCAAAAATATCATGATTGTTTTTCATACTTGTCATTCGGGGGGGATGATTGACGGGGCAAGTGATTTTGCTAAATCAGGTCGAGTAGTAGTAACATCTTGTGGGGTTACTGAAGGATCTATTATGTTATTTTTGATTAAACATTGGTTATTTCCTTATTATTTGATTCATGGTTTGGAGGGTCACGCAGATAGAAATGATGATAATGAGATATCTGCTGAAGAAGTGTATTTCTACACTGAATTACCAGTTGCTATTCATTCAACGTTTCTTAATTTTTTAGTGTCAGCAAAGATTGTTACACAACATCCTCAAATGTATGACGGATGGCCAAGTGAAGAAAATAATGATGAAGAATTAAAGTTAATAAATTTAGAAAGATGAGACAATATG
>CAYLOF010000126.1:0-5453 GCA_964385215.1 uncultured Thermoplasmatales archaeon | reverse complement strand
ACTTTGTCGAGGCGCATATTAAAGTAGCAGTAGAGAATTACGGTAAAACCGTAGAGCATCTGCAAAATCTTATGGATGAACAAAGGAAGGGCATCAAATGAGCAAAAAGGCAGATATGGAATTAACACGAGGATCGGAATATAAAATAATCTCGCTGGGCGGAAGGGATCACATGCTTGAAAGCAAAGGAATATTTGAAGGCTATGCCTCAGTTGGTATGGATGAGATTGGGTTACTAATGAGGCTTAACGAAACGCATGGCGACATGAACGGTAAAATCAGAATCGTTCCGTTGCATGTAATACTTGCAATTGATGTACTAGATGCCAAACCAGACGATAGCAATGAGGACGAACAAGAGATGCCGCATTATGTGGGATAAAAGGCCTAACCAATCTTTATGCCGTCATCATGGTGTCTAGTATTTTGTTTTTCAATTTATCTCTGCTACTTGTTTTTGCTGTCGCTTAGCCTTTTAATTTTGAAAAATAGTAAAAGTTTATTTATGCAAAGGCCATTACAGTTAATGCTGGGGGAATTTGGACTAAGATAATAGACCTTCCAATTACCAACTCGATTCCTCAAAAGTGATATTTGGAGTATTTGAGTGTTTGGAGTGCGAGGGGACCTGAACACAAAGTACATGAGGCAATAATATAGATGCCCGGTTCCCCCACACATCATATATTTTGGAAATTTTGCTGCTTTATGAAAATAAGAGGGAGATCATATAATACGTGTTTGCCCTCGGATTTTATAGTTTGAGAGTTCCTTAAACGTATCATCTTCTCTTAGAACAGTCATTATTTCATCTGAGGAGGATGATATCTTGATTTCTCTAGTTCTCCCATATCTTCCTTTTGAAATAACTCTGGCAGTGATTATACCTAACATATCCAATTCAGAAATTAAATCAGCAACTCTTCTTTGGGTTAATGAATTTGTTCTGGTCTTTTTGCAGAGATCTTTGTATACTTCATATACTTCCCCCGTGGTTATTGCACCTGCTGAATCGGCCTTTTTATTTTGTTTTTCTTGCAAAAGAATTGCTAATAGTATTGTCTTTGATTGTGCCGGTAACGTTCGGACTACTTCCAATATACGGTCTATTTCAATTTTATTCTGTGCTAATCGTACAAACCTCTTAGATATTTTAGGGGCTTCGCTTCGTTCTGCAAGCTCTGCCGATATTCTCAAAAGATCCAGTGCTCTGCGTGCATCGCCATGTTCCTGAGCTGCAAGAGCAGAACATAATGGGATCACATCTTCATCAATCGAATCTGGTTTTAATGCTATTTCTACACGTTGTTCCAATATATCCTGCAGTTCCCCAGCATCGTATGGAGGGAAAATCATATTTTCTTCGCCAAGACTAGACCTTACTCTAGGGTCTAGAAATTCAGTAAATTTTAAATCATTTGAAATTCCAACAATAGACACTTTAGCTTTTTCCAGATCATTATTAATTCTTGATAAACTATAAAGAGCTTCATCTCCTTTAATTTTATCTACTTCGTCGAGAATGATTATAGTGACTCCGCCGTTTTTATCTATCATCCGTATCAATCTAGTGTATACTTCATCAGTAGGCCACCCAGTAAATGGTATCCGTTCAGACCATTCATTAATAAAATGATTTGCAATGTTTTGGAGGATGCGATACTGTGTATCTACTATCTCACAATTGACATATATAAAGTTTACATCTTTACCTGTTTCTTTTCCCTTTTTAAGGAGTTGTTTTCCAACAAATTTAGTCACCGCCGTCTTTCCAGTGCCTGTCTTCCCATAAATGAGGATATTAGATGGTGTTTCTCCTCGCAACGCCGGTACCATAACTGAGGCAATATCATTTATCTCATCATCCCTATGTGGTAATATCCCTGGTGTGTATGTTGGTCGCATTGCCTCTCTATCTACAAATAATCCTTTGGATTTTAATAACCGGCCAAATATATCACTCTTTACAGCATTTTTTGTAAAATTACTCACCCCATCTGCAATCGACTATAACATATTTAATATTATGTATCTTGTGTTATTTTTAACACTTATTATACTCTGTTGATGATGCTGAAGGGGAAGGCCCTTATTTCATGTGGAAAACACAACAGCATTGCTCACAGCTTTTAAAATATTTTGGTAAATATATTTTAGAAAATCGGAATGTTCAAATACACCGAATTTGATAACTACTCATTGATACTCACGTCTTTTATAAAATACAGCATTTTACATACTCACTAGCTAAGTCTCCAAACGAAATAAAGGGGTCCCCCTAGGTTAAACAAATCATTGAAGTAAGGAGATAATCACATCCTCGTAATTAACTAAAAAATAGGAAACTGATGTAGTTTTTTTAGCGATGGGGGTGATTATCCTCCAATAATGACTACATCTTTTACTGATTTAATTGAATCAAAAGAAAATACTAGATGACCTTGTTTGTCAAGGTGGTACAACCGCGGATCGACATCTTCTGAAGGCTCTATGAGGATATTCTTCAATACCCCAGTTTTTCCATCGACCGTAGTGTTTCTTAGAATGCCTAAATATAACCCCTCTCCACTCATAACTGTCTTTCCTCTCAACTCATCTTCTGTTATTTTCATTATTTTCCCCTTCCATCTATTATAAATTCCTATATATATTGAATGTCCTTTTCGCTTTTATCCTTTTTGGCTACGCCGCTCCCCAGATCTTTTGAAACGTTTTTGTAATATTTAATTACATCTTCTGTAATGCTAGCTCTAATTGATTCCATTGCTTTTTCGAAATGTTTATTTTTTACTTCTTTACTTTTGATATCTTCCCGTAGGGCTAGCATTGCAGATTCTCTGCAAAGCCCTTCAACATCTGCGCCTGAAAAACCTTCAGTTTTTTCGGCAAACTCTTTCAGTGATACATCTTTTGAAATTGGCATCCCCTTCGTATGAATTTTGAAGATCTCTAACCGAGCATTAAAATCAGGTGCGGGGATGAAAAGCAATCGGTCAAACCTACCTGGTCTTAGCAAACTGGTATCCAAGATATCTGGCCTGTTTGTAGCTCCTAGTATTATTACTCCCTCCATACTTTCCAATCCATCGATACTGGTTAGGATCTGGTTTACAACACTCTCAGTTACATGAGAGCCTGCATAGGCTCCTCTTCTTGGGGCGATTGCATCAAGTTCATCAAGAAAAACGATAGTTGGGGCGACTTGTTTTGCCTTCTTGAATATCTCGCGGACTGCTTTTTCGCTCTCACCTACCCATTTGCTCAAAACTTCTGGTCCTTTGATTGAAATAAAATTGGCCTTTGATTCATTTGCAACTGCTTTTGCAAGTAATGTTTTACCGGTCCCTGGTGGGCCATAGAGTAAAATTCCGGTTGGTGGGTTTATTCCCATTTTCTTAAAAACTTCTGGTTTTGATAGAGGCCATTCAACAGACTCTTTTAAATTCTGTTTAACCCCTTCCAAACCTCCTACATCATTCCATGTAACTTTAGGTACTTCAATAAAAAATTCTCTCATTGCTGATGGTTCAATACCTCTCTGCGCATCTTTGAAATCTTTCATGGTTACTTCCATTTTTTCAAATAACTCGACAGGAATGGGTTTATCTAGGTCAATCTCTGGGAGATACCGCCTCAAGGTATTCATTGCAGCTTCTCTAGCTAATGCAGCGAGATCCGCACCAACAAAACCATATGTGGTGTCCGCTAGTTTTCCAATATCACAGTTTTTGCTCATGGGCATCCCGCGGGTGTGTATTTGAAGGATTTCCTTCCGTCCATCTCTATCAGGAGCATCTATCCTGATTTCCCTATCGAATCTACCTGGTCTTCGTAATGCAGGGTCCATTGAATCGGGAATATTTGTAGCTCCGATAACAATAAGTTTACCTCTGCCTTTCAAACCGTCCATTAATGTTAGCATCTGTGAAACAACACGTCTTTCAACCTCGCCATGAACTTCACTTCTTTTAGGTGCGATAGCATCGATTTCATCTATGAATATTATGGACGGTGCATTTTTTTCCGCATCTTCAAATATTTTCCTTAAATTTTCTTCGCTTTGACCGTAGAATTTACTCATGATTTCAGGACCATTGATTGTGTAAAAACTGGCGCCCGATTCATTGGCAACAGCTTTCGCGATGAGAGTTTTTCCTGTTCCTGGCGGGCCGTGAAGCAATACTCCTTTTGGAGGATCGATACCCAAGCGATTAAAAATTTCAGGATGCTTGATGGGGAGCTGAATCATTTCCTTTACTCTTTCGAGCTCATCCTTGAGCCCACCTATGTCTTCATAGCTTACTCTGGGCCCCTCGGGTTCAAGAGCCCTTGCGGCTTCTTCCTTCACCTTTATGATGGTGTCCTCACTTATTAAAACAACACCTTCCGGAGATGCTTTGATAATAGTAAACGGTAGTGCACTTCCAAAAAAAGCAATACGGGGCACAGTTATAATGTCGCCATTAGTTACCGGTCGTTTCAATAACTCCTTTTTCATAAAAAGGCCAATATCTGCACCTAGCTGAATCCGCTGCCCCTCAGGTATTGAGGGAGCTAAAGTAATACTTTTAGCACTGCGTACTTCTGCCCGTCTAATCTTTACACTGTCGCCAAGGCCAGCCCCCGCATTTTTCCTTGTTAAATTGTCAACACGAATTATTCTTTTGCCCTCATCGGATGGGTGGGCCCTCCAAACAACTGCCACAGTGTTTTTAACACCTTCAATTTCTATAACATCGCCAATGGAAAGATTTAATTCCATACGAGATTGATGGTCAACCCGCGCTCTGCCATAACCAACATCTTGTTGAAAAGCCTCTGATACCTTTAATAAAACTTCCCTTTTTATCATTAAACTCCCGCCGAAACACCAATCAAATTATCAAAATAAGCGAAGTAAAAATCTCATATAAGTTTTTCTACTCTTTTGTTAAACTCAAAGAGATATTTAACCGATATTTACTTTATGCCCCCCTTCATTCTTTTTTTTCTTACGTTTTATAACAACATCAAGCACTCCATTTTTATATGTGGCTTTTGTGGATTGTTCTTTTATACTGCATGGGAGTGGTATCCGTTTATGGTAGTTGTATCGAGGCGAATTAACATTAATTTCTAATGAATTCTCGGTTGCTTTAAGTTTGATGTCCTCCTTTTTAGCACCTGGTATTTCAACAGTTACCGAAACGTTTTCATCTCCTTCAATAATATCTGTTGGCGGGTCTTGCTCCTCTGGGGCTGTGTTATGTCTAGTTGGTGATTCTTTCGTAAAATTTCTAAATTCTCGTATTTTTGGTTTACCATTAGTCTCTGTTTTTATTCTATATCCATAAATGAAATGTCTATTTGAATCAAATTTGTTGCGAAACACACCTTCGATCATCTCTTTAAAAACTGTGTCTTCGAACATTCTCTGCATTTCATCAAAGATTTGTTCAAACATGTCTTCATCG
>CAYLOF010000125.1:0-5458 GCA_964385215.1 uncultured Thermoplasmatales archaeon | reverse complement strand
GATGGTGATACTATCTTTGCCTACAGCGGTACTTACTCTGAAAAAAGTGTTGACCCGTCAGGTTGGTATTATATAAATGCTATAATTGATAAGCCACTATTTCTAATCGGTGAAGATAAAAAAACTACTATTATTGATGGTGAAGGTTCACGTATTCTTGAAATACAATCATCGTATGTAACAATTTCAGGTTTTACATTAGAAAATGCCAGTAACGAAGGCGCATTTTTTAATCAGGCAATAGTTATCATGGATAGGAAGCCACGTATTGAGAACATTTGTATCACGGATTGTATCATGAAACATAATGATGAAAGTATTCAATCTTTAAATTCGTCTTCAAATATTCTAATAACTAACTGTTACATCCATAACAACACAGGAGAAAGTGTCAGTGGAACATATTCCTCATCAAATATTACTGTTGAAAATTGCATCATTGAAAATAATGGGAAAATTAGTGGCATGATACATTCCGGCGGAATTAGCCTTGGCGGGACTAACATTACTATTTCAAATTGTAGCATTCATGACAATATTGGCTTTGGTATTCTAATATTTGGATATTCTCAAACAAAAGAATTATTTCCATCAAGATTCTTTCAAAGAGTGTTACAAAAACCTCCAGCAAGTGAGAAGATAGAAAATGTTAATATTCATCACAATATAATTAATAACAACTCCTTTGTTGGAATAGTTATAGGAGGTATAATTTCAAACTGCATCATTCGAAATAATTTAATATCCTATAATGGCGATGGTTTCGATTTTATGGTATCTGGAATTCTTTTACAGGATACTGAAGAGATTATAATTCAGCATAATAATATCTTTTCAAATGATAAGACCGGTATATGCACTTTACGTTCCTATGATAATAATATCTTTGAAAACAATATTTATGATAACATTTTTAATGGATATTTTTACCAAGTTAAAGATTTTTTTTCCCATAACAATTGGAATAACAATTTTTGGGATGATTATAATGGCTTTGGACCAAACCCAGTCAGAGGTCTTGTTGAAATACCTCTACCTTGGAATCCCTACTATCTGATTAGATGGTTTAACTTCGACTGGCATCCAGCACAAGAACCATACGACATACCATAGAGAGCAATACTTAGTCTCGTAATGAAATACTTATGCAAAAAAGTAGTTGAAACAGCTATCTCTCAAAAATTAAAAGTGATTAGGGCACTTGTCATGTTTAACATTCATAAAATAAGTTTTTCCCAAACGCTTTTAATAAAAAATGATGGAGAATTTACGTAGACATAAGCAATATTGGCATTTTTATTTGTAAAGTAACACGTTTTACAGATAAACGTAGCACGATTTTTCATTTTTTGCTACCAAAATCGTTAAATAATTGACTCTTACTCCATGTTACGAAAATAAAAGAATATTAAGGAGACGGAGATTATGTGGCTTGTCACAACATTAATTGCAGCAATTGGTGTAACTGCTATATGGTATGTTGTCATGTAACACCCTAAATGTCATAGAAATGTAACTCTAAAATGTACTATCTATTTTCACAACAACCGCATCACTTTCCCCCAATTTAAAGATTAGCAGACGATTCGAACTCAGAAATGCTCTCAATTGGTCTCTAATCACTACAATCTCGACTTTCTGACCCTTAAATTGCTCACCAATTGGATATCGAACATTTCGAAACTTTACAATGCCATCCTGTTTTACAACACGAGTGTAAACCCTTCTCAACATCTTCTCATGGTAGTCAATCCTAGAATCATATTTTCCAAGCAATAAGGACTGAGCATAAATCCGTACTTCATGGCCAAAAGATTTCACTTCAACTTTATCCTTTATATATCTCGGATCAACTGGGTATATATCTCCCTTGAAAGAAATAGTGGCATTCTTTCTCACCTTTCTTTCAAAATGCTTGCTGAATATCTCAAACAGATCACCTTCAATTTTTCTTGGAATAAACCCAGTATAACGAGAATCAGGGTGATTTCCACCAAGTGAAGAATGTTCATGTTCCTCATTATACCATTTTACCCAATCCTGAAACTTGCAGTTTAAATCATTCAGATCACTGAAGTGATACTCTGGAAGAAAATCATCTTGAATGAAACCAAATATTCTCTCGATCTTTCCCTTTCCTTCAGGATATCCTCTCGACGCGAATATCGGCTCTATTCCAAGTCGATTACAAACATTTTCAAAATGCGTGAAACCCTTGCCCAGATGACTTTTGAACTGTTTACCTTGATCGCAATAGATTTGCAATGGCAAACCATCCTTTTCTACGCAATTCCACAATAGGGAAAGAGCTCTGTAAACTGTTCTATCTTTTTCGAATCGTCCATCAATAATGTGCCTTGAATGATCATCCAAGTAAAGAATTAAATATACCAGGCCGACTCCTTCAATAACAATAGCATCCATGAAACCAGTTTGCCAGAGGCTGTTCGGATGCTCTCTTTCAAAGTCATGATATACCTTAACATTCTTTTTCACCCGTTTATTTTCACCAGCATCTTTTAATATTCTCCAGACCGTCTGACGGTCAATTATTACACCATCATTCTTTTTCAGGAGGTCTCTAATCTTCCTCCCACTTCGACTTCTCTTGCTTATCTTGTATTCTATTACTTTCCGTTTCACTTCTTCATCGACCGGCTGAGATCTTCCTCTTGATTTGTTGAGGAGACCTTTGACTCCTTCTTTTCTAAAGTTGGTATGCCATCTTTTCATTGTTCTCCAGGCAACTCCAGCATCACGAGCTGCTTGTGCTATTGTTCTGTCTTTATCTTCTATCTGAAGTACATATTTCAGACGGTATTGGATTGTCTTATCATCAAGTATGTTTTTCATTGATTTTCCACCTGTAAAAACAGATAAGAAATCCGATTTGGATTATGACATTTTGGAGTTACAAAAATATGACATTTTGGCTGTTACACGACAAATTAATAAAAACATAGTCAATAAATTGTTAGAAATCATAGCGATAAACTAAGAAATCTTACTTATCTATTATCTTTTTTTTTAATTTTACCAGTAAAAGTGTATTCAAATCTCGTATTGTCTGATGGATGTGAGGTATATCTGACCACAACCTGAAATATCTTTGGAACAAGGGGCCAAATACCAAGTTTAACTTGGGTTAAATAAGTTTTTTTGAGAACCAAATATTACTTATAGCGCTATTTTATTTTCCTTTTGCGACTTTAAATATTTGCTATTTAAGGGGGAGTGATGTATGTCAGATGATATGCGAGACAAACTAACCATAGAAAGTAAAAGATTAGATGAAATAAACGCTTTTTTAATGAATCCGAAAAACGAACTAGTCAATGATCTTCTAGCTGTTGTTGAAAAATACGGTGGGCCTGAAGAGATAAACCGGAAGGCTAAAGAATCTGGTAAAGTAGAGAATTTAATGGCGAGATTAAGAGAAAAAAACTCACCCTATGTAGCGGATTTGGAATGGTTAATCGAGCAAAGAGACAAAGGTACTTTCATTACTGTTGATGAATACCGTAAAAAGATTCTGGGTGATAAAGTTGAAGATATGGAATTTAATGAGGATTTTGCAGTTACTTTAGAGATAAGTGCATGTCAATATTTTCCATTCTTTATGACTCAAGCATGTCAAGCAGTAGAAAGAGGCGAACTGATGCCTGGGCGGTTTATACGGGTTCGCGCTATGAAAGAGCAAGAAGGAGACAACGATCTATTGGCAATGACTGCTGCTATGCAAATCATTGGGGCAAGTTGGTGTGAGACACTTGATACAAAAGGGACCGATGGATCAAACATTCATCTAGGTGGTCCTGAAACAATAACTGGATATTTTGGAGGGGTTGGTCAGCCAAACGATCATCCAATTAAATGGGCAGACGAGTTTCTTTATTATTACACAAACTATGGCGTGAAGCAAGTTCTTAACATCAATCCTGGAACTATATTTTTAGGTTATCTTTTGCACAAGCTGGGAATTGATATAGAATTCAAGATATCGGTTTACATGGGAAATGACAATTCATATGCCGTCTTTTGGACTTTGATGGCTGCACGAATGTTTTCAAGGGAAGATGGTTCAACCTCACTGATAGGATTTAATTTTTCTAACTCTGTAAACAATACTACAATAGAAATCAGTAGCGATATAAGAAAATCATTGGGTCTGGAGGAATTCGTTCGATTCGAACATCATATCTTTGAGACATGGAAGAGCATTGTAATTCAGCCTTATGATCGAAGGGATGAGCTTTTAGAGCTCGCATTAAAAGTGAAAAACATTAGTGCCAAACATGAAGGTGGGGAGATTTCAGTAGAGGAAAAAAGAAAACATCCATCTGATATCGCAGAGTATTTCTTACCTAAGGATGAAATAAATGAAAAAGGACTCATGCCGGCTCTTATCCAGAACTACTTGGATAAACACGAGACCATAAACAACACGGCTAAGGCATTGACTGAAAAAGGTTTAGCGTTTGTTGCTGCACCAAAATTACATCACGAGAGGTAATCGATATGAATTGTAAATTAGCATTTATTGGTTTTGGAGTTGTAGGTCAAGGTCTTACAGAAATACTTTTGGAAAAAGAGGATATGCTTGCAGAAAAGTATGATTTTCATTATGCTGTAGTAGCTATTTCTGACATCATGAAGGGTTCAGTATATGATGAAAACGGTCTTGACATGGAAAAAATACTCGACATGGTAAAAGATGGCAAAAAATTAGATGAATATCCATCAGGTGTTAAAGGTATGGACGCCCTTGCTACAATCAAAGAGACCAATGCAGATACAATTATCGAGGTCACATTTACCGATGTTAAAACAGGAGAACCTGCTCTTACGCATATCAAAACTGCGCTTGATGCAGGAAAAAATGTAGTATCAACCAACAAAGGTCCAGTGGTAAAGCAGGCCGTTGATCTTTTAAAAAAGGCAAAATCCAATAATGTCCACTATGGATTTGAGGGTGTTGTGTTATCTGGTACGCCTGTTTTGAACCTTGTCAAGCATACCTTGGCTGGAAACAAGATAAGCGGTTTTAAGGGCATATTGAATGGTACCACCAACTATATTTTGACTCGAATGGAAGAGGGCATGCCTTATGATGATGCATTAAAGAAAGCCCAAGAACTAGGATATGCCGAGGCAGATCCAACTGGAGATGTTGAAGGGTTGGATGCTCTTGGTAAGGTGGTTATTTTAACCAACGTTGTTTTAGAAAAGAAGCTGTCCTGGGAAGATGTTGAAAGAAAAGGTATAACTGAAATCACAGAGGACGATATCAAAAAGGCAAAAGAAGAGGGAAAGCGTTGGAAGCTTATTGGACGTGCTGAGGTTCAATCAGACGGTTCTGTAAAAGCAAAGGTTTGGCCAGAAAAACTTTCTCTCAATGACCCACTAGCTGGTGTAGGTGAAGCAATCAACGCATTGACATTTGATACTGATGAACTTG
>CAYLOF010000124.1:0-5502 GCA_964385215.1 uncultured Thermoplasmatales archaeon | reverse complement strand
ACTTATTTATGAGATATTATATGTCGTCGTATCATGGCAGCGAAAAAAAGTAGCAGCAGTAGGAAAAGATCTAGACCTGTTGCACCAAAGAAAGCAAATCCAAATATCAAGATAATTGGAATTTTAGCAGTTATTGCAATAGTAATTATTGTAGCTGTGGCTGTTCTTTATATGGGGAGCAATACAGATGGTAATCAAGACAATGGCGGTGCCACTGAAGGAAACTCAATTGCAGTGATTGATACTTCGATGGGGACAATCAAAGTTGAATTATATGAGGATAAAGTACCAAACACATGCGAGAATTTCATAAAGCTTGCAAATGATGGATTTTATGATGGTCTTGTTTTTCATAGAGTTATTGACGATTTTATGATTCAAGGTGGTGGATTCTACTCCGATGGTTCTCAAAAAGAAAGTCCATATGGAGCAATAGACCTTGAGATAAATAAAGAAGTTCGTCATGTTGATGGTGCAATAGCAATGGCACGTACAAACGACCCGAACAGTGCTACAAGTCAATTTTACATATGCGACGGTGCTCAATCATTTTTGGATGATAATTACGCTGCATTTGGTGTGGTAATTGATGGAATTAATGTAGTAAAAGACATTGCATCAGTAAGTACCACAACAAAAAATGACATGACCGACTGGCCTGTAGATGATGTAACAATCAATAGCATAACGATAGAAAATCAATAAAGAAAGGTGAAAAAATGACAAATAAGATAGCAGAATTTAATACCAATAAAGGCAATTTTAAAATAGAACTTTTTGGAGATAAGGCACCTTTAACGGTTGGAAATTTTACCAAACTAGTAGACGAAGGTTTCTACAACGGTCTTATTTTCCACCGCGTAATCCCAAACTTTATGATCCAAGGTGGCTGCCCACATGGAACAGGCAGAGGAGGACCAGGACATACAATAAAAGACGAATTTCATCCGGATTTAAAACATGACTCAAAGGGCATGCTCTCAATGGCAAATGCAGGTCCAAATACTGGAGGATCGCAGTTTTTCATAACAGTAGCTCCTACTCCATGGCTTGACGGAAAGCATTCCATCTTTGGTAAAGTAATCGAAGGCATAGATGTAGTCGATGAAATATCTAAAGTTGACAAGGGCAGAAACGACAAACCTCTAAAGGATATCATCATAAATAGCATTAAAATTACACCTTAACGGAAGTGATAACTATGACTATTCTTTCTGATAGAGATATAGAAATATCGCTGGAAAAAAGTGAGCTTGGCATAGAACCATTTAACCCAAAAAATCTCACGCCAAATGGCTATGACATATCGATAGATGAAATCTATATAAAAAAAACAGATCAACACATCAAGAAGGGAATGGCAACAATTCCTGCCCTCACATGGTTTGCAATCAGTACAAAAGAATTTGTGAAAATGGGGCCACAAATTACCTCTCAATTATGGATACGGTCAAGTTATGCAAGAAAAGGCATAATGGCAAGTTTTGGTAAGGTAGATGCAGGATTTCATGGCACGCTCACCATCAGCTGCTTCAACTCAAACGATGAAGAAATTGAGATACCAATTGGCGACAGATTCTGCCAAATGGTTTTTGAAAATCTTTCAACAGCACCTACTGAACTTTACGATAAAAAATCTGGCAATTATCAAAATCAAAGAGGAATAAAACTATAAAACCTTCCTGGCAAACGTTAGATATCCTGTATGACCCAGCATATCAAAACTAGGCCTGGTACCATAGTCAGAAACTATCATTTCCCGCTGAATATTCTCAAATGTCTTAATCTCAATAAAGTTGTTTTTCCTGACTTTTTTAACTGTCTGTTCTACCTGTGATATAAGTGGAGAATACGTACAGAAATAACCACCTGGCTTTAGCGTATTCCATGCATGATCTACCACTTCCCATGGATTTGGTATATCAAGGATTACTGCATCTAGATCTTTTTCATCTATTCCTTTAGTAATATCTTTGACTTGTGTTGTTACATATTTGTCTAGCCCTGCCGCTTTTAGATTTTTCATAGCATGCTCGATAAAATCCTCGCGTTTGTCATATGAAATAACCATTCCACCAGGGGCTACAGCAGTCGCAAGTGCTACTGTAAGAGAACCAGAACCTATACCTGCCTCTAAAACTGTATTTCCTGATTCAACAGAACAATTCATTATTATGTGCGCAGCGTCTTTAGGAAGAATAATCTGTGCTCTGCGTTTCAAAGCCTGAAGTTTATCCAGTAAAGATGGTTTTAGAACCCAGAACTCCTTATTTCCTATCTCTATTCTTTCTCCATATTGTTTTCCCACCAGAGAACTGGGATCAATCACACCCACTCCTTTGAACTTATCTGTCTTACCGTTTGTATCAATGATAAATTTCCTGTAAGCAGAATCAATAAGAACCACGCTTTCACCTTCTACAACTTTTTTACTCATGTTAATCTACCATTATATGCCAGTTAAAGAACCAAAACCAATACTCTCAATATCAAGTTGATCAAGCCATTCATCATAACATTCGCACTCAAGATCATCAAATACATTTACTTCTTGATTAAGTGAAAATGAGACTATAGCACCAAGAATCTTATGATCGCATTTTCGACAGTTATGTGCTCCTCTAAAGCCACCTCCCCCCGATATGTCACATTTGATTCTCTTATTTCCAACAATTCGCTTACCCTCTTTTAGTATTTCAACAACACTCCAAAGCCATGCAGGGCGATATTGCTTTCTCCTCCACAGATATTCTACCAATGTCTTGCGTTGCACATTTGTAGGGTTGAATGATATGATGTCAGTTATATCTTTAATTTTATCAACTGTTTCAATGCTATCTTCGATTGATTCTTTCTCGGTGAGAAATGGTGGTTTTATGAGTACGTAAGTCTTGAGTTGACTGCCGTTTTTTTTCAAAATATCCGCAGCATTTTTGTAGTCGGCAAATGTAAAACCTTTGTTAACTGCATGTTCTCTCACAAAATCGTTTGCAGTCTCAAGGCCTATACCTACTTCAAATGTTTTAGATCGGATAGCATCTTTTACATCTAACAGCCTGTCATCTGTAACATACTCCGGTCGTGATTCAACCGATATTTTGTCTGCTTTTTCAGCAAGTCTCCTCAATATCTCAAGTCTTGCGTGTGGTTTAACCTCGCTATCATCAAGAAAACTGCCAGAATTGAATATCTTAACAAGCTTTTCGCCATTGTATTTTTGCATAGCAGTTTCAAATTGTTTTAACAGATCTTCTTCAGTTACCTTGCTCCAAAGACTGTCATTAAAATATCCGCACATGGTACAACCAGATTTAAGGGACCACGTACATCCTCTGGTTCTAAAAATGATTACAAAAGCATCAACAATTTTATCTTCTAAAACGTCTTTTTCAGACCAGAATCCAACAGGCTTTTTTGGATCTTGTATTCTAGGTGTAAAATCCTTTTTTAGATTGCTACAGAAATCTGCTAGTTCTTTCATATCTAGTTTCTTCTACCTTCTTTTCTACGGAATTTAAAGATGAATAGCACGACGATAAGAGATAGAACAAACACTAACAACTCAAATCCCGGAACTTGAGCGAACATAGGATGTGGAAGTTCTATTTCCGGTGGGGGCTCTATTCCGATCTCGGGAGCGTTACTTACGTTAAAATAATACGAATCCCCATCGACCACGGTGTTGTTAAATTGAGTAATTAAATTATCGAAATAATAGATTACAGTAGCATATACATTAACTGTTACATTCTTGTTTTTTATCCATCCTTCGTACTTTGGATAGGTCTCATAAAAACCATCTTTTTCAGTAACATTAATCTCTTCTCCGCCGTCAACCGTATAATACACTCGGTCAAAATCAGAGTCTATGTCGAATTTAATGCTATTAGCATATGTAACTTCACTCCCAACAGGCGGCAAAGCCAGTTTAATTATACCATCGCCGTATTCAAAAGTGCCATCCTTACTGCTCTTATGCCCACTATCATCTGTGGTCAGCAGTGTAAAATTGTATGTTCCATCAATACCACCATTGTTTTCATATGTGTATAAAAAAATGTTGTTTTCAAATGTAAAATCCGTGGGATGATAACTTGTACCATTTGGATAAGTTAAACTTAAATCAATATCGTCAACACCAACATTATCTGTAATTCTTGCTACAATTCTAACCGTGCCACCTAATTCCTGAGCAGATGGCAGCGTAACAACCTCAATACGAGGCGCCTCATCGTCATAAAATGGAGGGTTAACCAGCAATATAAGTATAAGTAACCAAGTAAAAAAATAAACCGCATACGATGAAAAAATTCCTTTTCGTCCAAGCTCTGCAATATCAATGTTAAGTCGGATAAAAAGATATTTCAACCATGCTGCAGTGAAAACACCAAACAATAAAACCAGTTCCCATCGAAAAGCATTTCCACTTAAGAGAGACCAGAACCCAAAAGAGATGAAAGCTACAGCAACACCGAACATGAATGAGAGGAATGTAATCTTGATCTTTTGTCTTTCAGTTTTAATGAACTTTTTTTCGTCGAACTTTGGAATTTTAAAATCTATTTCCTTTTCATCATCTTTTTCTTTTCTCTTTTTTGCCATCGTGGTGGGATATAGTTCTTATTTAAAGGTTTTTCTCATCCTTATTTTATATGTGTAATCCCATAAGCATTTATCTTAAAAACAAAGGATTAAACTCAGAAGTTTTTTAGGAATTTCTAAATTTTGGAATGAAAGAAGAGTCTACCTCTATATTTTTTCCTTGTAAGACTCTGCATCAAGTAAATCGTCTAACTCTTCCTTGTCCTTAATTTCTAGTTCTACAAGCCACCCATCATCGTAAGGGCTCTCATTTATGGTCTCAGGTGTATCTTCAAGCTTCTCGTTTACACCAACAACTTTTCCACTGATTGGTGAATATATCTCTGAAACAGATTTCACTGATTCAACAACACAGAGCTCATCCCCCTTTTTAAGTTCCTTACCAACTTCTGGCAATTCAGCAAAAACAATATCTGTAAGCTCTGATTGGGCATGATCAGTAATCCCAATGAGTACAGTATCGCCTTTTATTTTCAACCATTCATGCGTATCAGTATATTTCAAATCATTTCTAATTTCACTTGCCATGATTATCAAAATCCGTTATTTCTAACACTGTTTTAAACATTTCCTAATTTTGTTTTGCCCAGTCCTTTTTCACAAATGGTGGTTTTACAACCTTTGCTTTGACTTGCCTTCCCCTTATAACAATGTCTAAAACGCCATCTTTTCCCCTAAAATCTGGATGAACATATGCCATTGCAAGTCCCTTATTCAGACATGGGGACAATGTTCCACTGGAAACCACTCCTATCTTTTTTCCTTCTTTTTGTACTTCGCAACCATGCCGTGGTATACCTCTATCTATACATTCTAGATATGTGAGGCGATGATAATCTCCCTTTTCTTTTTGTTTTAACAAAGCATCTTTTCCAATAAACTCGTGATCCCAATTTATCG
>CAYLOF010000123.1:0-5503 GCA_964385215.1 uncultured Thermoplasmatales archaeon | reverse complement strand
CTGCAATTTAGTGAAATGCTTGATGTTTTTGTTTTTGAAAATGAATACACTGCACTAGAAGATACGCTCACACCAGAATTCCCGCGAAACAAATGGCTTGCCTGGGAAAAACTTGCAAGAGCATCGACAGGCGCCCCTGCCGTAATATTATTATCTGCTGGTGCCTTTGCTTCGATATCTCCGATGGAAAAACCTCTATGTTTTGAAAAGTATTATGACAATTATCTTAGCATTCTTTGTGCTGAGGCATATGCCAACAGAGGATCATTTGTCAATTGGTATTATAGGCCATGGGAAAAATCAGAGAACTGGAATGGATGTGCAGAAACATATGATTTTGTGCTGAGCCATCGTGAATTATATGATTCAGAATCCTTGATAGATGCGCCTGTTGCCATATTATATCTATATGGTGGGGGAATGAGAAATAAAACTGACACCTATCTCGGCCTTTCTCAGGCTCTTGCAGAGTCAAACATTCCTTTTGAAGTTATTTTCGATGGCGATGGTTATTTCATCAATGAATCCTTGAATATTGATAAAATCGGATCATATGATTTTCTCATCATTCCTTCAGTAATTGAGATTACCAAAATGCAGGAGCAGATAATAAAAGAGTATGTAGAAAATGGAGGTATCGCACTTGTTTTTACTCCTGAAGAAATTGGATTTGATCTTGTTGAGGGTGAAGTACCATATGGGAATGGTTCATTTGTTTTCATGCTTGAGGATATTGGATATGAGTACTATCATACCTATGACAATGTCTTACGTCAAGATATTGAAACAGTAGTGGAATCCTATGCAGAACCCTCGGTCATTGTTGAAAATGCAAATCGGAAAATTATTGCATTTCCATACTTTCAATCCTCTAAGGAAAGAGTCATTATTCATCTTGTGAATTATGATCATGGCAAATTGTTTGATAGTATAAATCCAAAAAATGATATATCTATCCGAATCAAAAAACCTGATTTTGATATTGGTGGGATATATGTTATCTCGCCTGATTTCAAAGAAAAAACCGTACTTCAGCCTGTGGTTGATGATGAATATGTGGAGTTTACAGTTCCATATCTTGAGATTTACGATGTTATTGTTATTGAAAAACAAAGTGATGATAGATTGCCCATAAGAATAGGAAGACCAGAATGCGGTTTTTTATATGCCTTAAATAAAAAAATAGTGTCCATCCCATCAGAAAACTCGATAATAATTGGTAAAATGGACATTAATGCTGTTGTTGAAAATGAGGGCGTAGAACTGAGCAAAGTAGAATTTTACATTGATAATTCACTAATGAAAATCGATAGAGCATTTCCCTATACATGGATCTGGGCAGAATCATCTTTTGGAATTCATACTGTAAAGATTATTTCGTACGATGTCAATGGAACCTGTTGCGGAATTGATACGAATATTGTATGGAAGTTACTTTAGAAGAAATGTTACGACCTACACCCAGCATATTCTGATTTCCAGAATAAATTTTTTAATTTCAGTAAATTTATAAAACTACTGTTTAATTTTTAATCTTATCTTTGGGGTAACACGTAATATAATCCAAATCAATATAGGAAGAATTATAAAAGCCATCATATCACCTGTGTTGCCTGCAAAAGCTAGAACATCCGCGAAGTTTCTTACGCCTGCAAGATAAATAATTATTGGTGGGACTACAGTTAGCGCCCACGCAGCAGGTTTTTTCAACCTGAGAAACTCTTTGCTGTTACTTTGCTGTGCAAGACCTAACCCGATATAACTCGTTGTTATAGCAATTAAGGGTAATGCATTGCCAACAATTTTTCCCATTCCATCATAAATAGCTTCAAGCCCCTGGGTTGCTACTTCAGGAGTATTTTTACCAAATGTCATCAAAAAAACAACCATAAAAACCGCGTAGATAACAGTAGGGATAAGGAATGCTAGCACAAGAACTTTCTTCGTTTTCTCGTAGCTTCCAATTCCTCGGTAAACATCTGGTATAACTGTATGGAAACCAAAAGCAAATATGACAACACCCACCATGGAAAATATACCACCAAGATCTACATAGAGCGCATTCTCTAACCTTGCATGGGGAAGAAGCATAACAGTAACACCTATGAAAAGTGCGATCAGCACGAAACCCATTATCAACTCTGTTTTTCCACTGGCCTCCAAACCCAAGTATATTACAGATGAAGCAAGTATCCAGAATATAATAGCTCCAAAGATCTCGCTAACTCCAAATAAAGTAGTGAAAATACTCCCCGTTCCTGCTATATAGGCGAGAAAAGCTCCGAAACCCATTATCATGATGCTGAGATACATTATCCAGCCGCCAGCTTTACCTAGAAATCTATGTGCAATTGTACTTATTTGAGCTCCGCCCATTTCAGCAGATAGTTTTAGAACAATGAATGCTGTGAAAAGCATAAGCAGCATAACTCCAAATAAAATGCCCATTGCAGGGACAAGGCCGACCTTTGATGCAGCATAGGGTAAACCAAGAACTCCTGCTCCCACTAGTGTCCCCACGAGTATCGCCAGGCCTTCTATTGGAGTTATTCTAAGTTTTTCAACTTTAATTGTGGATATCCTAAAAGCAGCGATCTTTGTATTTCTTCTAATTAGATGGAGCTGTATTCTTTCTCTTCTTAATCTCCTTCTTTTCAGAATCTTCCTTTTTCTAGCACAATCTTTTTTGCAGGAGAAGGAAGTTTTGTTCTTGGGAGTATTCTTAGACATTATTATAATTCTAAAAGTGGATTATTCATCTTCACTAGATTCTATGACTATTGCTGTCGTTGTGTCAATGACTCCATTTATTTTGTAGATGCTGGAGACAATATCTCTTGCAAGCTCCTTTAGATCCTTTGCATCTACCCGAAGTATTGCATCATATGGTCCGGTTACTCCTTTCGCTTCTTTAACCTTAGGTAATTTTTTATTTATAGTTTTAATTACTTCCTCAACTTTATCTCCCTCTACTGTCAATAAAACAAAAGCCTCTATCATATATATCAACCAACCAGTAAGATACAAACATTCTATTTAATATTTTATCCAATTTTTGCTTCACTCAATAATTAGCTATCAGATTATTTTTTTAAAATTTTATCTAATTTTTTCTTTGCACTTCTGTCCTAAATTTTTTAAAATAATAAGGAGAAAATACTGTTATAAGAGGGCTTACGACCTGCACCCAACATTTTATGTCTTATAGAGGGGTTTTTCAAAGTCCTCTATATTTAATATAATTTTTCCCAATTCTTGCCCAAATTTTCAAAATGTGATAAAGATGATTACGTCTTCTAAAATTCCAATTTTTTCTCATTTCTAGGAGAATTAAGGAAGCTTACTTCTTCACCTTTTTCCAATCTGCTAGGAATCTTTCAATCCCAACGTCAGTTAATGCATGTTTTGCCATTTTACGTATGATTCCTGGAGGGATGGTGGCAATATCTGCTCCAAGTCTTGCTGCATCTATTACATGGATTGGATGGCGGATACTTGCAACAATGACCTCTGTTTTTATTCCATATTTTTCTTGTTTAAAAATATCCACGATTTCCTCAACTATCTTCATGCCCTCTTGTCCCATGTCATCAAGTCTTCCAATAAACGGACTTACAAATGTGGCACCGGCTTTTGCGGCAAGTAATGCCTGATTTGCCGAAAATACAAGGGTAACATTTGTTTGAATTCCCTTTTTGCTTAGAATTTTTACTGCTTTGAGTCCTTCTGGATTTATTGGAATTTTAATTGCAATGTTCTTCCTGTATTTTGCAGCGATTTTTGAGACGAGCTTCTCTGCTTCCTCTACCATGTCCTCTGCCTTTTCACTGACTACCTCTAGGCTTATGGGTCCATCCACGATGTCAAATATTTCACCAATAATCTCTTCAAATGATCTTCCACTTCTTGCAACAAGTGTTGGGTTTGTGGTTACTCCATCTACGATTCCCCATGATGCAAGTTCTCTAATTTCATCTAAATCTGCAGTGTCAACAAATATTTTCATAAAGTCTCAACTCCAGCCAGGGGTAATATGTTTTTGTTCATAACTTTTTGGTTAGGGTGTGCTGCATCGGTCAAATATTTTTTAGACATAGAGATACATCTAGATATATTGAAAATAGCCAAAACATATATATATCTGGGTATACATTACATGCTTTGTGGTGATGGGAGATGCCTCTAACAAGGAAGGCCCGAGTGGTGGGCAGTAGCTTGGTTTTGACCATACCTAGTCAGCTGGCGAAGGCCCACGATATAAAAGATGGAGACGAGATAGAAATCATTCCAATGGGAATCGGAGAATTTAAGATTAGAAAATTGGAAAAATAAGTCTCTCTCTCATTTTTATATAAAATGTAGGAGGAGCGTTTGGGTTTATAAAGGTGGAAAGTATTGCGATTTTTGATTTGGTATGGTATTAGTGGCACCTTCAATTCTTTCGGCAGATTTTTCAAAACTTGGTAAGGAGATTAAGGCAGTTGAAAAGGCAGGCGCAGATTGGATACACATAGATGTTATGGATGGACACTTCGTTCCGAATATAACTATTGGTCCGGTTGTGATATCTAAAGTTAGAACGGTATCTAGTATCTTTTTTGATACTCATCTTATGATAGAAAATCCGGATAAATATGTTGAACAATTTGCAAAGGCAGGTGCAGATCTAATTACTGTTCATGTGGAGGCATGTGATAATATAGAATCAATTATCAATAAGATTAAAGATTTGGGGTGCAAAGTAGGCGTGTCTATAAATCCAGAAACTTCTGTTGATGCGATAGAAAAGATTATTCCAGATGTTGATCTCGTACTAGTTATGTCAGTTCATCCGGGTTTTGGTGGGCAGGGCTTTATTGAAGATGTTTTGCCCAAGATAAAAAAAATTAAAAGTATAATTGATAAAATTGATAAAAAAATACATTTAGAGGTAGATGGTGGAATAAACAATAAAAACGCAAAGACTGTAAAAGAACACGGCGTAGATGTTTTAGTTGCAGGAAGCTTTGTGTTTAAAAGTAACGATTATAAAGAAGCTATACAATCAATAAAAGACGCATAGATCACAGTCCAGATACTAAATCTCGTATTACACTTTCTTTATCCTTTGCTTTTACTATACCACTTGCAAGTAATACACCTTTGGCACCTAACTCAATGGATTTTGCTACATCTTTGCCATTTTTCACGCCTGCGCCGCAGAGGATTTTAACGTTTTTATCAACATCTCTTACGGCATCTACACTGCCACTGACAATGCCTGGATCGGCAGTAGTAACTGAAATGTCTCCACCTATGAGCTCTGGGGGTTCTACTGCAACAAAATTTGGCGATAAAGCTGCAATTGCTTTTGACGTTGCAATATTATTTGAACATACTATGTACCCTAGGCCAAGTTCCTTTGCACGTGCAATACAGACATCAATATCTGCGAGTTTTAATCTGTGTTCACTGTGGTTTATTAAAGTTCCTACGGCCCCAGCTGCTTTTACAGCCTCTGGAA
>CAYLOF010000122.1:0-5518 GCA_964385215.1 uncultured Thermoplasmatales archaeon | reverse complement strand
GGGATTCGAACCCGAGTAGCTGGCTCGAAAGGCCAGAATGATTGGCCGGACTACACCACGGGAGCGTTTTTCAGCAGCCCCGTCCAGATTTGAACTGGAGTCACTGGCTCCAAAGGCCAGTATGTTAACCACTACACTACAGGGCCATTGTACTTGTTTTATGTAATGGGCTGGATGTGGATTTCCATATATAACCCTTAAATTGTCAAGGATTTATGTCATTTCTTACACGTTTTGGTAAATCAAATATACACATTCATGTATCTTTTTTCATATGGAATGTAAGCTTCGTGAGATCAATGGTAGCTATATGATTATGCTACCGAAACAAACATGTGATTTATATAACTTTCACTCTGGAGACTGCATTAACATTGAGCCAACAGGTAATTGTTAACTCAGGCTGAAGAAGATTTAGTGGAATAGTTCTTTATATCTTTAGAATCAAATAGTTGGAATCCTTAGTAAAAATCAAAAAATTATTCGGGTTCCCAGCCGTATTTGAAAATCCATGCCATAAAATCTTTGCCACTCTTTACTATAACTGAACCTGCATGAATCTCGTTTTTCCCGTCATTATCACAATCCCCAATGTTTAAAACTGCTAAATCTCCAAAAGTAGGAAGCACAGCCTCTTCTACATATGTTGAACCGTCCCATTGTAATATATGTACCAAATCAGTTCCTGCGCATACCTCTGCCATTCCATCATCATCAACATCTCCAACATCAAGACTTTCTATTAGCACCCCTTCGCCGGGCCATTCCTTTTCAAATTTTATCTCATAACCACTGCCATTCCACTCAAAAATTGTTATTCTTGGCGAATAATATCCTACATGAATCTCATCTTTTCCATCCATGTCACTATCCTTGCAAACACAAGCAAAAGGATGATTTATCCAGCCTGATGCTGGGTTATCAACGATTATTGTTGGTTTAAATTCTCTGTTTTCTTTATCCCAGTTAAGTACAACAACTTTATCACCAGATCCTAGTACAATTTCATTTTCTCCATCATAATCAGTATCTCCCATACCTGCCATGAATACTTCACCATTAATACCCGGATCATCCCATTCCGCAACTTTTACAAGCCTCCAACCATTCCATTTGAAAACAACAATTTCAGGTATTGATTTTGTCCAATCACGACAGCTAAGAATGAGTTCGTTTTGTCCATCATTGTCGCAATCTCCTATATAACAATCTGGACTGCCCCCACCGTTCCACTCAATCCATGGATTCCATCCAATAATTCTATACTTCTCCCCATTCCATTTATGAATTGTAGCATACCAGGAAACAGCAATCTCGTTCTCACCATCACCAGTCAGATCGCCAATAGCAAAACCATCAGCATCCAATCGTCTCAAAGGATAAAAAGGACTGCGCAAAGTATGGGTCTGTTCATAGGTTTGCTTTTCTTCATTCCATTCCATAACTCTCAATGCAGCATCTCGTCCACCTATGAGTAGCTCATTATCGCCATCATTATCACAATCACCAATAGGTTGAGGACCCTCATATCTTGCACTATAGAAAGGATTGGAACCATAACTCTTCTCCCATTGAATACCATAACTGTTACCATAACTGGCTAACTCAAAATTCTCATTTCTTTCAGTAATGGCAAAGGTATTTTCATATGCACTGGCCATCCCAAAACCAACTATAGTTAGACACAGTGCAAAAAACATTACAGTTATTTTTTTGTTCATATTTTATCACTCTCTATCGTGACCCTAGCATTTGTCTATTACCAATCTTCTTGGAAAAATGTGAGGTCCATTCTTTCCCAATCATCATAATCTCCAAAAGGTCTGGATCCATCAGAGTAATCAACCGTAGTGTACATGTACCCATAATTCATACAGCTTTTATATGGACGGGCGAGCCACCAGCCAATTTGCCAGGGATAATAACTTCCTTGGTTGTGCCCTGGTATTGGCCTAAAATCTAATGTGTGGCCACATTCATGCATATAGGCACTTGCGTATATAATGTCACGTTGTAAATGTAAAAAAGGGAATTGTCCTTGTTTCCACTCCATGCCATGTGCCGAAATCTGAAATCGATTTGGTCCAAACATGTTACCATTAACTATAGAGCTTTGATATATCACAACCCCATAGTGAAACACTCCCCGTCGCCAGTTATCTGGATCACCATGGAAGAAATACTCTTCGTAAATCTGATCAAGTTCATCATATCCTCCCCAGGAACACTCTGTAAGTGAGTCAAATGGTATAAAATCTGATCCAGATTCTTCCCCCCAAGAACCATCATCAAGATGAAAAACAACATTTTGCCTATCGTATGCAGTATAAAGAAGCTCTTTTGATCCTTCTGGAAGCAAGCATTCTTCACCCTCTGGACTTTGCTCCATTTGGTCTAATTCAATGAATAAATCTATTCTATAAGGATCTGAAAACCATTCAGATGTAATATATTCTTCATAATTATCAATACCATCTTCCTCAGGATCGATATTTCTATGATTATCTGCCTCTAATGGATCATATCCCCATTTCCATTCCCACTTTAACGGAATATCATCTCCATCAATGTCATCATTTGTATTGTCTACTTCTGGATCTGTCCCGTAATCGTTTACCTCTGTCCAGTATGGAACTCCATCACCATCATAATCACTTTGATATATATCAAACCAGAGTTCACAATCTAGATCCCTTATGTAGATACTTCCATCATCGCAACCATTTAACCGCCCGTACCCACTGGGATCTTCGAGTTGGTCATCTCCCGTCCAGTGTCCAGTTTTGATACTGTAAGATAGTTCCACATCATCATTTTCATCTCCAATATCGCAGAGGGCATCTCCATTATCATTTGAGTCCCATAACTGAATTTTTACTGTTACAAATTCTTCGTCATCAGGAACATTCAATGTTGCTGAAAATTGTGGTTCATAGATATACTTTGTATCATGCCAAATATCACTTGTAAACTCTTGATCATTAATTATTATTTTAACATAAAAATCAGGATCACTGGTTAGATCGATATATTCTTTGGCATGCACTTGCGGGTCATCCTTGTCAAATGCCCGTATCTTTTGAATTTCCACAGTCACTTCAACATCTGTCAGAGGATCAAAATCTGAAATATAACTTGATTTTACTTCAATTCCTGTCGCACTAGAAACAATAAAAAAACTTACAAGAACTATGCATATAATATATTTAATGTTCATTTTCATGTTTTGCCCCAATATCTTAATTATATCCTAGCATAAATAATTTTTGATATACATTTAGTACTATGTTTAATTTTGCCAAACTGTTCGGCATCACTCACACCCTGAAAACATCCATCAAAATAGGGTAGGTAAACGTGTATATCAGGCATTTTAAGACATTATCGCCCTTTTTTACTCCTGAAAATAATCCCTTTTCACAAAATATTGAACAGGCAGATTACATTGCAAGTACCGTTGCAAGTATGACTTTGATCATATGTGTGATCACTGACTTGTCTTTTTAATGTCGGGCGTACTTTCGCCTAAAAAATACATGCGAAAATGTGTATGACACCTTTGACGCTCAAACGATTACTATCTACAACCTTTGATGTTGTTCTGTGTAACTCTTTTATATATTGTGAGCTTCATTTACCTTACATTTGAGGTAATGCCTGTGGTAGACGGAGAACTCATTAATAAAATTTATTTGGAACTAAAGAGGCAAAATCTTACTGTTGCTACTGCAGAATCATGTACCGGTGGCCTAATTGGGCACACTCTTACCAACATTTCTGGGAGTTCTGAATATTTTGACAGAGGAATTATATCATACAGCAACAGGTCCAAGATGGAACTATTGGACGTTTCGGAAACTATGCTAAAAGAACATGGGGCTGTAAGTGAGGAAGTAGCAAAGGCTATGGCTGATGGCATAAGAAAAAGATCGAATGTTGCCATAGGTATCTCAACGACAGGTATAGCAGGCCCGACGGGCGGAACCAAGGAAAAGCCAGTTGGGTTGGTATATATTGCCATTTCCACTGAAAAAGATACCATTGTAAAAAAATTTACCTTTCCTGGAGACAGACTACAAAACAAAGTGAATGCTTGTAATGTAGCTCTTAATACACTTCTTGATGTTTTGACTAGATGATGGTGATATCGGTTGATACACATAGATGGTTCGCATGGTGAAGGTGGGGGTCAGATTCTTCGCAGTGCTGTAGCACTTTCAGTTTTAACAAAGGAACCCATTGAGATTACAAATATCCGTGCTAATCGTCCGAATCCTGGAATAAAACCGCAGCATTATACTGCCATAAAAATCATCAGACAGTTATGTAATGCAGAGACAGTTGGCTTAAACATCGGGTCCTCTCGTCTTATTTTCTCACCTGGAGAACCTAAAGGCGGAGAATATAAATTTGATATAGGAACTGCTGGAAGTATTGTACTTGTTTTTCAAGCATGTCTTTTAAGTTTAGTAAAAATAAACGATGCGATAACGATAAGACTTACTGGTGGAACAGATGTCAAATGGTCACCATCATGGGATTACTTTAGCCATGTTTTTTTACCGCTAATACAAAAAATGGGAATCTCTGTACGCGCAAAATTGATTCGACGTGGTTACTATCCTAAAGGCGGCGGCGAGGCAATTCTTACAATACAACCATGCAAGGTCATTAAACCATTATTGTTAGATGTACAACAGAATTTTAGTGAGGTTAACGGTATCGTGCATCTTGCAAATCTTCCAGAACATGTAGGCAAACGGATGAAACATGCAGCGATTAATACATTGATTCAGAAAAATTTGAAGGCATCGCTAAAGGTAGAAAAAACAACGTCTTTTTCTGCTGGTACTGGAATCACATTGTGGGCACAGACAAATAATACTGTTCTTGGCAAGACAGGTTTGGGAGAAAAAGGTATTCCTGCAGAAAAAATCGGAGAAAGCGTTGCAACAGCAATCATTCAGGAAATTGTATCGGGAGTTACAATTGACATCCATGCTTTTGATCAGATAATTCCCTATATGGCTTTACCGGATAAGGAGCGGTCATCGTGTATCGTTAGAGAAATTAGCAGTCATGCACAAACAAATATGTGGCTCGTTGGTCAGTTCTTTGGGAACAACAATGTTTTCAGCGTGGAGGATAAAAAGGACTTAAAAATGATTAAAGTTGAAGGTCGATATTCCAAAGAATAGCCGATATTTCGACTATTGACGAATTTAAAAAAGACATATTTATAAATGAGTATATATTACTACTTTTGAAGTTGGGGGTCCTGTTAACATTGATGGTTTTTCCATCTCAATTTTGCTTTATTTGCTAAAATCCTTAGGCCCCAATCTTCCTCCTATATGTTTTCTGAGAATAGATGGTTATCTGCTTGATATATCAAGTTTTCTAATCTTACTTCTAATAAGACGTATCGATATTGCTACAAATATCAAAGCCATAACTAGCCCTGAAATTAAGCCTATAAATTCAAATGAAACAAGAAAATTATAGAATGCATGAATAA
>CAYLOF010000121.1:0-5533 GCA_964385215.1 uncultured Thermoplasmatales archaeon | reverse complement strand
GCTTTGGCATACCAGTTTTATATGCTCTACCATATCCCTTTCTTTTTTCTAGTATCACCTTTGCTCCCTTTTCTTTTGCGATTTTTTGGGTCTTGTCTTTTGAATCGCCATCGACTATGGCTATTTCTAGTTCCCAGTTTTTTTTCTTAAAATAGTCTCTGTTTATTGAGTCTATGGTTACGCCTACGCCTGCTTCTTCGTTTATTGTAGGTAGTACTACACTTATTTTCAGGTAAAATCACTCCAGGAAGAAGGTATAAAAATTACTATTAAAAGGTTTTGTAAAAAAATTAAAAAAAAAGAAAAAAAGTAAGAGAGATTTATCTCTCTTATCGTCTGCGTCTTAGGAGTATGAATGCCACTCCTATTGCTGCTATCAGTGTAAGGAGTTCAAATCCCGGTATGCCGCCTGCTGTGATTTTTACGTCAAGCGTAGCGTCTTCGTATCCTTCGTAGGTTCCTGTAACCGTGTAGGTGCCTTCCTTTGATGGAGCAGTTAATGTAGCACTTCCATCAGCACCCGTTGTGTATGTTTCACCGTCAAAGGTTATTGTAGCTCCTGCGAGTGCACTTCCTTTAGCTAGCGCTGTTATTGTGAATGTTTCACCTGTTCCCGGAGCCGTACTTGGGCCGAGTATTACAACGTCATATACCTTAATTACTGTAATAGTCTTCTCCTCTGAGATATAACCTGACTTTTCTGCCGTTACTGTGTAGACTGCAGATTCCACACCAGGATCTGGCACTGTAAATGTTGCCTGGCCGTTTGTATCCGTCTGAGCTGTAGTCTCTCCAAATTCAACATCTGCACCACTTACCGTATTGGTTCCAGAAGTAACGGTCACGGTTAATGTTTCGCCCTCGGATATTGGTGATTTTGAAACGGATATCTTCAGTGTTTGTAGTGATGTAGCCGTTAAAACAGTATCTGTAACCACAGCATTTGTCCAGTTCAGCTGACCGCTCTCATAGTGTATGTTTCTTACAATGGTAACATTGAGCTTTCCACTTGCAAGTGGATTAATGCTCATTTTCACTATTCCATCAGCATTTGTTTGCACTGGGTCGGGTTGTGCTGAGAGAATACCTGGTATTGATGATACAAAGGTTAGATTCATACCTTCAATTGGAGTTCCTTCATGATCAGTTGCAGTTATTGTAACCAGGTTTGATTGCCCTATATAGATTATATCTGGGTTAAGTCCAAATGATGGGAAATAAATATTAAATTCACCAAGTGTTTTATTTCCATTTGATGGACCATATGTTCCAAATGTCGCATTGATCTTCGTTTGATTATCACCAACTTTATCCAGTTCAAACTCACCCATGCCATCTTCATCTAGATCAATAGAGGTATCTGCATTATTGAAATCAACAGCATTACCTGAACTAACACTATCGCAAACATCTGAATCGACTGAATCATTACACCAGAAATAAATTCTAGTTCCATCGGGTAACGAATCTCCATTGGCATCAATACCAGTAACCGTAACGGTCAGATTCTCAGTTCCAACTCCTGCTGTTGCCGCTGTCGGTGAATACGTAAATGTTGCATAATCAACATCAAGAGTCAAATTACCTGCATGGGCGATACCATCAGTATTGTTTCGACCTTCAATGACGATTTGTCCTTTCCACCATGGCATCATATCATCAATCTGCCATTCATCACCGGATTGATCAATAGCCCACTCACCACTTTCTTCTGATGACCAGGTCATTAATGGATTACCTTCATCATGATCTTCATCAATCAATTTTACTGTTGCAGATGGATCGTCATCATCAACATCATTTCCGGATGAATCAAGAAGATTGAATGCAAGATCTTGTTCCAATCCAACCGTTAATGTTGGTGTGGCGTTAACAAGTGTTGGTGTGACAAGTTCGATTTCAAGATCATAGATTGGCTCTATTTCGATGATATCATACATGTAATTGGATCCGCCAGCTTTTGCTGCAACAACAATATATCCAAGGTTTTCAATATCATCTGTATCAGGAACAAAGGTAAAGATACCATTCTGCCCTTCTCCTTCAGTACCATCACCAACGGTGTTGTTTACCACAATAGTTGCTGAGTCAGTTTTTGTCCAATCAGTATCAAAATAGGTTAATGTCACTTCAGAATATTGACCATTTGTTACGGTAGCCGTTATGGTTTCAGTTGTTCCAACAGTAAGTTTTAAATCATCACCTGCAGAGGTTGTCACTGACCCTGTTAAACCAGTAATGGTGTAATCTTTGGTAACGCTTTCATCACTTGTGTCATTTGTTGCCGTTATGGTTAATGTCCCAGCAACTTTTGGAGCTATTGTTACAGTATATTGGCCATCAGGAGTTGGAACACTATCACCTGGATAAGCAGTACATTCCTCAGCATCACCTGGATCATCCTCTTCTATGGTAAAGTCTAATCCACATCCAGTTATGTTAATGGTTGCATTCATTCTATCTGATGAACTATCGCCATAAATATCGAAGGTAAAGCTTTCTGATCCATTTATCCAACGACCATCGCCACAGGTTCCAGGGCCTTCAGTTACTATGACACTATCCACCATGGTTCCAGCAACAATAAGATTCATACTATCAGCACCAACAACATTAAATGATTTACTACCCGTCATATTTGCATTTAGATTTCCATTGCCATATTTTAAGGTATAGAAACTAGATTCACCAGGTCGAGTGGTATCACCAGAGGTATCATTCATAACCGCTGTTAAATTCCCTACATGACTCACCAAAATAGTACCGGTTCCAGTGTCATTGAAATGATACAAAAATTCATAATATGCATATTTTTCATTATCGGTATCATATGATGTGCAACCATGCACAACCTGAACAATATCATCTTCGTCATATTCCCCAGTCGTTACATTATAAGAGGGTAGACCAGTGACATGTATATACATATGCTGATATTCTTTGTTTACAGATGACATCCAGGATTCATTTTTCACAGATATGTTTACGGTTTGATTAAAACCAGTAGTAAAATCATCATTGTTTTCAATTCTAACAGTTACATCATCCCGTGGAGCTACCTCAAAAGACGAATACGTTATGAAACCTGGAATATGTGGTGCATTATCAGTCGTATTCACCCGCGGAACTGAATCATCACTATTCCATGTTCCAATAAACCATGTTCCGGCAGATAATGGATAGTCAGATCCTGTGCTGATATCATATGAAAAGGTTCCATCATAAGCAGTTGTACCGACCTTTGCAGGGGTATAACCACCATTACATGGTGCATAAACTGCGATACCATAGCTATCCATGCCATCTCCAGCACCGTCTTCTAAATGTCCATTATTTATCTCAACAGTATCTCCCCAGGTAACGTCTGATGAAACATCAAAAGTCATATTCAACAGTACCGGAAGTGAAACATTGGATGTATATGCTGGATCCTGATTTCCATCATTATCCACATCATAGGTAACATTAACCCACCAAAACACTTCCTTATCATCAGCAGGAACATCTGAATCATTTATCAAAAAGTTTGGTAGCGTGCCTACGTTATCAAAATTAGAAACAGATTCCTCCTCAGTTGATCCATCTTGATGATATAAAACTGCGTCTAGATCCGTTGTGCTAAAATCATCATCCCAATTGGTACCAGTCCAGTTTCTTACATGTATTTCAAATCCACCGTAAGCTTTTCCGTATAGGAGATGATCTACTTCTCCCCCACCATATTCAAACCAAACATCATAGAGATTTCCAATAGCAATATCCGTTTCATATCCTGTTAATGGTTCTGTTGAATTATCTTTGAACAATGAAATATTCCATGTACCAATAGGATTTTGGCTTAATTCATGCCAACCAGGTACTCGAAACTTTATATAGAGGTTCCCATAATCGTCAACCTCTTCATTATCCACAACCAATTCAACCAAACCAGCAGCACCAGTATCATTCCAAACTTTCACACCATAATCATCACCTTTAGTGAACTCATTACCGGGAAATGCCCAAGTTACCCATTCACCACAGGTAAGATTACTTGATTGATTTACCATAAGCACCTGGTTGAATTTCCATTGTTCCTTTTGCAGTTTCAACAACACCAATATCATAGGTATTCATTACCATAAAACCAGCAAGGATCATGGTAAGAACCACAAGCATAGACATTGTTTTATTTTTTATATTTCCTTCTTTTTTCATATTTTCTTCCTCCTATACATTTATCCTATCTTTATACATTCATTTCATATGAACATCCAGGACACATATCAACTCACACCGTGGGCCAACTGTGAAAAATCATAACCATGCCTAACGCATGACGAAATCTCACATCCGCGTCCTCACCGGACCCTCATTCCACGGTAAATAACGACATTGTTTATATATGTTACGTTTTTCTCTCTCCTGTCAACAGATATGGATAACGCTGCACCTGATATGCTACCTGCTATACTACCTACACATATTGACACTTATCTCTAAACCTCCCTGCCCTCCTAAAATGCCCCACCTTGTTTCTCAAAAGCATTATTATTTCTCTTTGCATATTTTTATTTTCAAGTAAATTCTTCAATTGCATAAAAAGACAACCTAACCATTACACAAATTGATAAGTTTCATTCCTATGCGTATTTACATCGATTTTTACAAGAGACATATTTACACCAGAAATTCCTTCAATGCCTCCCAAACGATCAGCCATCTCCAAAATAGATGACGTATACGGCTTAAGAACATCGATATCTATGATGCTCGAGCAGAACTCCTAAAAACATGAATATCCCTCCCAAATATTAATAAAACGCACTATCTCCCACCTAGACTCATATAAATACCATCTACTACACCGATTTCATTATTTCTTTAAATTCCTCAAGCCTGCCATCCATTTTTGCATTAACCAAACCCAGAGCCTGTCTTGCTTTTTGTTCAGAGTCAGTCTTATACAGTATCTTAAGTTTTTCTAACGTAAGAACCTTACCACATCTAGGACATCTAGTAGTTTTGCAAGACAAATCCACAACTTTTGTTTTTCTACATTTAGGACAACCAATGATTCCAAATTTCATAGAGATAGCTTATGAATGCAACCTTAATTAATATATATGCCCACTTTTATTCAGGATATGCTTTCCCGCCTTAGCTCAGTCTGGCTGGAGCGGCCGGCTGTAGACTCTAATGGCCGTTACCGGCAGGTCCCCGGTTCAAATCCGGGAGGCGGGACTATCTATTTTTCAAAATCCTAACCATTGATAACTATTAATTATAACCATCTAGATTATTCTCTATAATAATATGAGCACTGAAAAAGCAAAAGGAATACAAGTTAATCGAAAACAAGCAGAAAAAACACGTAGATATCTCTATGAAAAAAACCTGCTTAGAACTGATTTGAAGATATGTAAAGACAAAGGATTCATCTACCTGCCCATAAAAGAAGAATCAAAGAAACTAGCACCATACAAAATTGTAAAAAAAGAATTTGAAAAACAGAAGATAAAACACAAATCATACAAAGAAGCCATATCAATCC
>CAYLOF010000120.1:0-5544 GCA_964385215.1 uncultured Thermoplasmatales archaeon | reverse complement strand
TTAAACCAACAAATAAATCTAATGATGGTTTAATGTTTTCATCGGTAAGCAGATAACCGTTACCCGGCAATAATTTTCCATGAGCTTCGCTATCTCCTGTTACATCGTACCCAATAAGAATAGCTCCCTGCAGTTGTTTACCTTTCTCAATAATCGACCCGTGTACTCTGAAAATTTTTTTTGAACCTAACCTTGTTCTCAATATTAGATCCAATCCACCAACATACCCATCATAAACGTTTTTTATATATTCCTCTAATTCTTTTGGTCTATCAAAAACTTTCAATTTTGCTAGATTTTTACCAACAATCTGCTTTTGTTTGTAATGAGTAACGTCCTCTGCAGTTTTGTTCCATGTAGACATATTATTGTTTTGATTTACCGCAAGTATAATTTCAGATGCGCCATCAATAACGTTTTGAAGGCGGTTTTTTGTTTGAATAATTTCTTGTTCATAATCCCTTTGTTTAGAAATATCCCTTTGGATTGTAATATATCCCTTCCGGCCGTACAAATCTATCGTTTCGAAATCCACTATTGAATAATAAACCTCCCCCGCTTTGTTCTTCAGTTTAACTTCCCAATCACGAACCCTGCCTTTTTTCTGTAACTCTTTAACTAATCTCTTACGATCATCCGGATTCGCATAATTATCACCAAGGCCCTTAGATTTCAGTTCATCTATAGAATATCCAGTCATCTCTTCCATTGCAGCATTTCCATCAATAAAATTGCCCTTGACATCTACAACACCAATGCCCACAGGAGAAACATCAAACAAAAGACGGTACTTTCTTTCAGATTCTTGTAATTTTTCATAAGTTTCTGTAAGTTCAGCAGTCCTTTCCTTAACTCGTTTTTCCAATTCGTCATGTGCCTCCCGCAAAGATTTTTCAATTTCCTCCTGCTTAGTAACGTCTCTCACTGTAGCCTGCAATAATTGTTTACCTTCTAATTCAATTTTGGTTAACAAAACTGTAGCCGGAAATTCCTTGCCACCAAGTTTCTTATGCGTCCATTCAAAGAAATTTGAACCAGTTTTCATTGCCTTTTCTATCATCTTTTTGGCTTTCTCTGAAGAAAGCTGTCCATCTGGTTGAAATTCAGGTGATAAGGTCCATGGATCAGATGCGGTGAATTCCTTCTCGTTTTTAGCATTAAACATTTTAAAGGCAGATGGGTTTCCCGCAATAAATGCCCAAGAGGGAGGAGAAAGCATCATAATTGCATCTCTAGAAGATTCAAAGAGAGTTCTATATTTCAGCTCCGCTCTTCTCCGGTTAGTAACATCTCTTGAAACAATTTGAATGTATTTTTTTCCATTCTTGGAAATAATAGGGACAAAGGTGTTATAAAAATATCTCCCCGCTCTTTCATCTTCAAATTCTTGGATTTTATTTTTATCTAGTGCTTTTCTGCCAATTTTATACTGATAATCATATAACTTTTTTGGTAAAAAATCTGAAAATGCTTTACCAATCATGTCTTCAGGTTTACATCCAAAATTCTTGGCCATCACATGATTAATAGATATAATCGTGGCTCCCGCCTCATCAACTTCACAAATTCCATCAGGAAATGAATCAAACAATCTTTTATATTTTTCCTCAACGCTCTTTTGTTCAGTAATATCTCTTGCAATTAGTTGAATCCTCTTTTTCCCCACAACGTCTACAATGGGAACATAAGAATTATAAAAATATCTCCCCGCTCTAAAGTCACTCCACTCCTGAATCTTATTCTCTTTCATTGCTTTTCTTGCAATCTGCAAACGTTTATCTACAACTTCTTTTGGCAAAACGTCATAACCATTTTTACCTATCAATTCATCAATACTACATCCCAAACTTTTAGCCATAGCAGAATTGACAGTAAGAAAATTTCCTTCCTCGTCCGCTTCAGCTATTAAATCAGGCGACGAATCGAACAATATTCTATACTTTTGCTCTGCTTGTTTAAGGTTAGAAAGATCTACCATAACTCCCATCATACCCACAGGCTTATTTCCATAAATTATTGGAGCAGAGTGTATAGCAACAGGAAATGTGCTGCCATCTTTTCTAATAGCAGTATATTCATTGGCATCTACCTTTTCTCCTCGCATTATTTTTCCAATACTCTTTCTAGCTCGATCCCTATCTTTAGGAGCTAAAGTTTGAATGGCATTGATTCCCTCATCAAATTCCTTTCTAGAATAACCAAAAGACTTGAATGCAATTTCATTGGCATATACAATATTACCCTTTGCATCTGTTTCAAAAACAATTTCAGGCAATAAACTTGCAAACTCCATGTGCCTTTCTTTAAATTCATTTTTCGACGAGCTGTCTTTACTGGAATGTTTTTTATTTTTCTTTTTACTCATTTCATCATCTCTAAAGAGACGTACACTCTCTTTTCAATCATATACTAGATTCCATATGGAATCCTCATACCAGTTTATTGCTTTTCCCCATATTGTCCCCCTTCCACGCCATAAATGGCGTGGCTTTTCCCCAGGGTAAGAAAACGCCTGCGGCGTTTTGAAGAAACGTCCATGCGATTCACGTTAAGAAGGAAAACTCTTCAAATAGTTTCTTATGAAACAAAAGAGCAGAAAAATGAGAACTTATACGAGAATGATTTCACAAAGATTGCAGCAATTTTAAATCACACAAAAGAATAGAAGCAAATTTTATAAGTAAAAATTCTTTTGACCTTCACTAGTTCATTTCTATATCTTATGGAGAAAAACACAATGTCAACATCATATGATCAAAAGGCTCTCGAGAAAAAATGGCAAAAGAAATGGCAAGAGATGAAAATCCACCATTTTGATTTTAACAGTGATAAAAAACCTTATAGCATAGATGTTCCACCGCGCTATGCCTCAGGCCCTCTTCATGCAGGACATGCTGTCCATTATACACATATTGATTTTGCCGCCCGATATAAGCGGATGAAAGGATACAATGTATTTTTCCCACTTTGCTTTGACGTAAACGGAATACCAATAGAAGAACGTGTTGAAAGGCAGCTAAACATAACTCGCAAAGATATAGATCGTCATAAATTTACTAAGCTATGCTCTGAGTTTGCTGAAAAAAACATCAAAACCATGACTGAACAGTTCACCATGCTTGGAGAAAGTATGGACCCTACCATATACTATCAAACAAACGCAGAATATTATCGTAGAATTACGCAAATATCATTTATTGAACTGTATAATAAAGGCTATATTTACAAGGGAAAATTCCCAGTGAATTGGTGTCCTCGATGCATGACCGCCATGGCAGATGCAGAGGTGACATATACAGATAGAACAACCAAACTTAACACAATAAAATTCTATTTTAAGGACGAACAACCTGAACAACTTTTGAAGTATCACAGCATTGGAAAAGACAATAAAGGAACATATGTCGAAATTGCAACCACGCGCCCAGAACTACTTCCATCTTGTCAAATTGTTGCAGTTCATCCATCAGATGAGCGGGCCCCATGGCTTACAGATCAAACACTAATAGTGCCACTATTCAAAAGGGAAGTAAAAATTGTTGAAGACGATGCCGTGGATCCAGATTTTGGATCTGGTGTCGTCATGATATGTACCATAGGTGACAAGGAGGATCTTAACTGGGTTTTCAAATATAAACTTCCTATTGAGATGAGCATCGACGAAGAAGGACGAATGACAGCAATTTGTGGCAAATATCAAGGAATGAAAATCAAGGATGCACGTAGTTCCGTTATCGAAGATTTGCAGAAAAAGGATATTTTAATCAAACAGGATGCATTAGAGCAGAACATCGGTGTTTGCTGGCGCTGCAAAACCCCAGTTGAGTATATCAATGCGGAGCAGTGGTTTTTGAAAACCATTCCTTTTAAGAAAATGGTACAAAATACCAGCGATAGCATGGGTTGGTATCCTGAATTTATGAAAATACGACTTGAGGAGTGGGTTAACAGTCTGGAATGGGATTGGGTCATCAGCCGTCAAAGATATTTTGCAACACCAATTCCACTTTGGGAATGCGAAAAATGTCAACATGTTGTACTCGCCAGGGAAAAGGACTGCTATGTTGATCCGACGATTGATAGTCCACCCGTTGAAAAATGTCCGAAATGCGGTGGAAAGTTGATAGGATGTGAAGATGTTTTTGATACATGGATGGATTCATCCATCTCGCCACTTTACAACACATTTTGGCATAGAGATGATGAAAAATTCAAGAAGCTTTATCCAATGTCTCTACGACCACAGGCCCATGACATCATACGTACATGGGCATTCTATACAATCCTTAGATGCAATCTTCTAACTGACGAAAAACCATTTGAGAATATTATGATGGGGGGTTTCATCTTATCTGAAGACGGGACGCCCATGCATGCCAGCCTTGGAAATGTTATTGACCCGTTGAAAATAATAAATGAATACGGTGTCGACGCTTTCAGGTGTTATGCAGCAAGCTGTGCATTAGGAGAAGATAACGCATTTAGAAAAAAGGACGTAGTAAGAGGAAACAGACTTCTTCGAAAACTGTGGAACGTTGAAAAATTCATCTCAAATATAACAAAGAGTGATTCCAAACCAGAAAAAACAAAATTAATAGACATTGACAAATGGATACTGACAAAATACAGCAAACTTGTAAAAAAATGCACAGAACAAATGGATGTGTTTGACTACTCACAGGCCATGAAAGAGGTAGAGTATTTCTTATGGCATGAGCTTGCAGACCACTATATCGAAATGGCAAAATCATCCATATACAAAAACGAAAACGTTGAAAGCATTAGCTATACACTATATACTCTAGGCCTTGGGATTCTAAAGCTATTCGCACCGTTTTTCCCACACATAACTGAAGAACTTTATCAAGAACATTTCAAGCAATTTGAAAAAGATAAAAGTATTCACATCGCCTCTTGGCCCGGAGAAATTCTAGTGGATGAAGAGGCAGAAGATGCAGGTGAAATAACCAAAAACTATATTGCACAAGTACGCTCAATCAAAAGTGAACATGGAATAGCACTAAATGCTCCGCTTAAAAGTTACGTGACATATTCAACACCCGATAAAATATCAAAGATAAAAGGTAGCAGCTCAATTATAAAATCAACATTGAATCTCCCCAAGGACCATAAATTTATTGAAGGTAAACCAGAAATACAAGAAAAAATCACAGGCATCGCCCCGGTCTATTCAAAAATTGGGCCTTTGTTTAAAAACGAAAGCAAAAAAATCAACCAATGGATCAAAGAACACCAGAATGAACTCATTAAAAGAATTGAGGAAAATGGAGATATTAAGTGGTTAGACATACCTCCTGCAAATTCTGAAAACTCAGAAGAAATGCTCGTAAAAAATGGTTTCATTCAAGTTAAAAAGGAAACAAAAGTCAAAGGAAAGAAAGACAGAAGTATTTTAAAGTTTGACGACTTTTACCTAGAAATATCAGGAGATGTAATAAAATGAATGTTAAAATCCTTTTAAAAAGATGGGGCATTAAAATCTTAGCTATTCTCATTGCAGTTTTTATGATTGGAACTGGATTC
>CAYLOF010000119.1:0-5578 GCA_964385215.1 uncultured Thermoplasmatales archaeon | reverse complement strand
TTGATATTAATATGGAGAAAGACCAGGATAAATTAAAGCAGTTTTTGAATAATCTAAAAGGGGAAATCGTAGCAATAATTCCAAATGTAAAACCAACGTTTAGACCAATGGGGGCAACAGCAAAAGTAGATTTCCTTTATATAATTGAAAAAATTTAATTATATCTTTAATTATTAAATGAAGGGGTAATACATGGATAAAACTGGTTTAGGAATTGGAGTTATTGGTGGATTTGGATTGGGCTTACTTTTAGGTAGTGAATTCTCTGGAAGTTATGTTACAATATTTGGAGCAATTCTTGTAGTAATATCTCTTGTTTCTATGGGCGTTTTATCATATAAGAAAAAATAAGGAATCCAATAACATCATAATCAGCAAGTAATAATCTTTGGAAAACATTTTATAATAGAACGAACAATTTAATATTGGGAGGTAATAGATACGAAGATTGTATCACTCATAAAGGGATTATCCATCTGTATAATATTTCTATTTATCTTTTCATCATTTTCATCTATAGTTCTTGGATTTAATATTGAAAGTGGATGGAAAACACCAGAATCAAATATACTAAAACAGAATGATATCCTAGACAAACAGGGTAACAACATTACTATATTAATTCAAGGTGGCCTTGGAATAAGTTTTGAGATATGCAATTATGGAAATACAACACTCTATCTTGTTAATTGGTCTATAACAATAGATGGACCATTAGTATTATTTGGTAGAAGTAGTAGTGGTTATATATCTGAAATACCACCTGGAGAATGTGTAACTATTCACATTATCTTTATTTTAGGTATTGGGGCAATGAATATTACAGTCCAAATAGATGATATCATTGAGTCCGCTAATGGTTATTTAATAGGGCCATTTGTATTTCTAAAATAGAGAAAACGAACATATAATTATTCTCCTAAGATGAGATATCTGGTTTTTGTATTATATATAAAATCCATCTCCATCATAATCAGCAAGCAATAATGAGACAAGTGAAGTAATGCAGGGGAAGGGATTTGAACGTCAGTTTACTGGTAAAAAATTGTTATTGTTCATTTCACAACAGATATGATCCAGTGGTTATAAGTAGTTCCATATCTCGCAATTTTTCATCGAAATAATCTTTGGAATTTTACCCTGAGAATATTCGTATATATCAAAAAAGTCATGACAAATTCTTATAAGTGATTGGGGGAATGTAAAATAATATAAAATGACAGCGTAAACTTTCCTAGTAGATTACTTGGAAATTATTTAAACATTTAATACATTCAAATTTACAATGTGCTGTTTGATAAGATCAAATAAAATTATTTTAATTCTGTTATCAATTTCCACGATATTATCGTTATTTTTCCCATCAACTCAAGCAATTGATCTTTATGCTGATTTAGAAATTACAGTGGACAACGCAGGTTTTGTAAGTATTGGAGGAAATACAAATTATCCGGATCTTATTGTTGAAAACTCAGAGGAATATACGTCAAAAACACAGAGTCTCTGGAACTTAAATATCACGAAAAATGTGACCTTTTCAGATTTTATATTTTCAATTATATTACCTGAACATACTGAGATCAGATCCATATCTTCCTCTGGATCAACTCTCATTAGTGAAGAATCTGGTAATCTTGTTATTAAAGGATACGGAAGCAATGAATCTTTATCAATTGTGGTTAAATATCAGACTGATAATGTCTTAGAAACGGTTGGAGCGTTTGGTTTAGATCTTTTCACACTCGTTCTCATTGTTTGTATTGTTGTGTTAATTATTTGTTTTCTTATCGTTCTATTCCGTGTTAATAAAAGAGAAAAACCAATTTTTTCTGATAAAAAAGATGATACTCCTCAGCCCAGACTCAGAGGATTGAATGACCGGCAGAAAAAAATAATGACCTTGTTGCAGGAGAGCAACATCGCACTTACCCAGACGGATATTCAACGGGAGCTTAATATGCCAAAAGCTTCTGTCTCAAGAAATATCCGAAGGTTGGATCTGAAAGGACTCATCGAAAAAGAAAAAATTGGGATGTCAAATCTTATTCGACTGAAAAAACTATAAATTCCAGACTTGTCCCTCATTGTTCCGGTTTGTTCCGGTGAGATTATATATGTTGTTTCATCCCATACTTTTTAGTGAATCCAAAACAAACATATTGGTTTCATGAGGTCATGATGCCATGAAAAAAATGTTGAATATCTTAATCGTGCTCATCCTTTCGAGCTCCATGCTGCCATTAGCATTTGCAGATGAATCCGGGAATACATCAAACGATATCGAGATCGATGCAGAGACTCAACAACAAACAGAAATAATGAATTGTTCAGTTGGCGCAGAAATAAGATTACTCCAGCTTGAAAAAGCAATAACAAAAAATATTATTAAAGGAAACGAAACCGTTTCAGTTTTAAAAGACTTAGATTATAATGCAACAGAACTAGAAGCAATACTTGCTGAATTAGAATTTTTACTTTGGAATGTTCAAGAAGCTGATCCAAATGCAACAGATGCAGTTCAAGTTTTTGTTGATTTGAAAAGCGATGCAAAAGAACTTACGGAAGAATTTAAAGATACCTTAAAAGCTATGTTAGATGATAAGACACTGGAAGGCTTAAGAGAAAGAATCCGTCTGATGACATGCGAACAAGTTCAGAATCTTACTAAAAAAATTGAGAATAGAATAAGAACCTATAATAGAAATCAATTACATAGATTATACGGTTTTCTAGGTGACTTGAATAATTCATTTTTGGAAGGATATGAAACTGGTAATATTACAAAAGAACAAGTAAAAAGTCAAATCGGCAAAATAGTTAATAATATGACAAAAGAAAAAAGAAATCAGATTTTTTCAGAATTAAAAATGTATAGAATTAGAACAAGAATAAAATCCACGGTTTGTGTTGAAAACGCTACACATAATTTCACCGTAAGAAAACAACTAAGGATTCAAAATAGATTGCAATATTCAAAAAATGCACAAAGCCCTGAGGATTCTCAAGTTAGATCAGAAATGCAACATAGAATGGAGAATCGATTAAATGATATGGGTAGTAGTGGTAGCGGTAGCGGAAACAATGGTAATAGTGGTAGTGGTTCAGGTAACGGTAAACAAAACGGAGGAGGCGGTAAACAATGAGCAACAAAATATTAGGCATAATTGTTGGTTTAATTCTCATATTCTCCTCTATTCTTGTTATCCGCGTTTTAACAAACGATTCAGAAGATACAGATTTCAGTCAAAACCAGGATTATTCACCAGATGACCTATTAAGCGAGATTGATGAAAGTCTTTTAGATGAAAATGGAGAAGTAGAAATTGGAGAAATGATTTGATAAGAAGAGGTGAAAGAAAAATGATAAGAAAAATAAAAATTAGAATGGTAGTAATGTTAGTAGTCGCCCTGTTTATAGTTACCGTGTTTTGCGGTAGTATCACGGCAAGTGCTACTGGAGATGAAAATTATAACGACCACAGCAATGAATACGCTCAGGGTGAGCAATCAGATACTGGAGATATACCTGGAATGAACCGAGCAGAGGATAGAACTAGAAATAAGGATAGCTAAGTCCTATCCTTCTTTACTAAACGATATAATTAAAGATATATAATAACAAACGAATGTTGATTAATAGGAAGGTAAGAGAAAAATGATAAAAAAAATAATAATTGGACTAGCCCTTTTTGTTTTACTAGGCAGCTGTTTTTCATTAGCAGAAGGAACTCTAAATAATCCACCCAATGTACCAACTGATCCTCATCCGGAAGATGGGGCAACTGATGTAGGAATGAAAACCCATTTAAGCTGGGTCGGTGGTGACCCCGATGATGGTGATAGAGCAACCTATGACCTCTATTTTGGTACAGAACAAGAACCAGGGCTACTGGTAACAGGCATTCAAATGTCTCATTATAAACCAAATACACTTGAGGCAAACACCCAATACTACTGGAAGGTTATCGCTCGCGATGAAAATCAAGAGATATCAGAGGGGGCAGTATGGTCATTTACAACCAATGATTGTGATTGCAACCCTCCAGACCAACCCAGTGGACCAGTTAGAGCAAGAAATCGGAATCAATATGAATACACCACCAAGTTGATGATACAGAACCAAAATGGATTGTATTATAATTTCTCATGGGGCGATGGTAATTGTTCAGGTTGGTTAGGACCCTATAATCATAACGAACGGGTACGCGCAGAACATCAGTGGCAAGAACCTGGGGAGTATCAAGTTCAAGCTCAAGCACGATTCCGTAACAATGCTTCCATACTCTCAATGGATGAATGGATAACAACTGGATGGTCAGAGCCTTTACTTGTCACCATCACAAGTGAGGACGTTGAAAATGAGGCTCCAGAAACTCCTACAATCACAGGTACAACCAATGGAGAGGCGGGTGTGGAATATGATTATACCTTTTTTGCAACAGATCCTGATGGTGATGATATCTATATCTATGTTGAATTCTGCGCGGATTGCGAAGAAAATCAATGGCATGGACCGTTTTCCTCTGGGTATCAACTCACGCTAAGTCATGCATGGGAATCAAAGGGAAATTATCAGGTGAAATCAAAAGTAAAAGATGTGTTTGATGCAGAAAGCGATTGGGCAACACTTGAAGTTGTCATGCCCCTGAATGATAATACAAGACCAGTGCCAAGTGGTAACGGTATCATGCAACGGTTACGAAATAGAATCTGTGATACTCTTGGAATTTGCCAAGGTGGCTGTGAACTTATCACTTTAACGGGGATACTGACCTATGATGGTACCCATTTCTTTATTGATGGAATAGAAATTCATTTTGGACCGACATGGTATATTACATCGGCGGAGTCAGCTATCGATTATGATCAAGACGGTTCATTGGAATATATTTTTGATGAGCTGCAAGGTCTTGTTGGAACGACAATTACTATTGAGGGACATGAACAATCAGATCAATGGGTGAGTGTATTCACCATTAACGGAGAACTTTATCGAGAAACAGGGCAGCCTATCTGGTCATCTCAGCATCAATTCCAATGGAGAAATAGACACGGGCCGAATAAACCATAAACAGTGAGGATGTGTCTTACCAACATCTTCTTTTCATCTTTTTCTTTTTTAATTGTATATGATCCAATATTCAATCGACAAATCATAGATTTTTATCATTTGGCCATAATCTAATAATAAGTAAAAATATTAAAAATAATTTGGTTCTTATTGAGGTTGTAATATAGTAGTCAATCTATATAGTAATAAAATATTATTTTCACCAGTAAAAACCAGTTCAAATAATATTACTAATATATTTAAATATTAATATGTAGGGTAAGGGATTCGAACCCGAGTTTACAGATTGAAAGACATGTTGTGTGAATTATAAATTAACCAGGGGCTTATAACTTATACGCCGTACGCCCACCGGCTGCTTGCCCAGGAGTAATTTCCTTTTACGAATAAATTATTTTTAAATAGAGGGCTTTGAATAACCAAGTTTCATTTCCATTATATTGCTTTTTCGTGTGATTTTACGCAAAATCTACATTTCATGCTGTTTTTCTGCCTGTTTACCTGGTT
>CAYLOF010000118.1:0-5598 GCA_964385215.1 uncultured Thermoplasmatales archaeon | reverse complement strand
AGGCATCAATAAACGTATGTCATTTATTGTATTTATAATTTACCTAAAACATTGGCTTTTAGTTTATCCATTAATTTACCAATAAGTTTATATACTACAAATGCATATAGGTAAATAAAGAGGTAAATATATGACTCGTATTTGGAAAGACCAAAGGACACCCGCACTTGCCATAGTTGCAAGGGGAGATCAAATAAAAACAATCATACCAAACAACAAATATACTGTTCAATCACAAAGCAACCCAGAAAGCTACTACACCATACACCACTATGAAGATAACAAATGGGTTTGCACATGTGAACATAACAAACAAAACAAACGTGATTGTATTCACATTCTCTCTGTAAAATTCCAGCAATCACTAAAAGAAACGAAAGACACCGTCTTTGAAACATCTATAAAATGTGACAAATGCCAAAGTACTAATGTAATCAAATATGGAACACGCAAAACCAAACATGGAAAAACCAAAACTTACAGGTGTAAAGATTGTGGTTTTAGATTTACCGATAATGACGGTTTTAAGAAACGTAGAAGCGATCCTGAAAAGATAGCACTTGCTCTTGACCTGTATTTCCGTGGGTTGTCTGTTCGTAAGGTATCAGAGCATTTTCAACAGGTTTACAACCTGAACGTGTCTCATATGACGGTGTACCGTTGGATTGTTGATTACAGTCGTCTTGCCTCTGAATGGATGGATAAACAAAATGTTCATACAGGTGAAAGATGGCATATTGATGAAACAGTTGTAAAGGTAGATGGTAAACCTCGTTATCTTTGGAATGTACTTGATAGCGAGAGCCGTTTCTTGTTGGCTACTCATGTAAGTGCCAATAGGAACATGAAAAATACTCGTAAACCCATCAAGAAAGCAAAACGTGTAACAAAGGATAGACCACAAGAGGTTTTTACGGATGGCATGTTGTCCTATCCTAAAGCGATTGTAAAAGAACTTGGTAAGCGTGGTGTGAAAGGTAATTGGGGTTTCTGGAGTCCGCATGTAAGAGTACCTTCAATACGTGCAAAGGAGAGCAATAACCGTATTGAGCGTTTTCATGGTACGGAAAAGGAACGTACTAAGGTCATGCGTGGTTTCGATAACGATAGGGGTTGTGCAAGTCTTATGGAGGGTTTTAGGGTACACTATAATCTTGTTAAAAACCATCAGGCACTTGGTTGTACACCAAGCGAGGCAACAGGTAAACTTGGTATTGATGGTTTTAGATGGCTAAACATAATAAATATTGCAACAAAAAAAACGGATTCTTTAAAAACTTAAAATATTTTAATGATAAACATATATCATTGTATAATGGGAGTTGAAATTGACCCTGTATTTGTAATAACCGTTGGAGGGCTTTTTACCCTTTTTATGGTTGTTATAACTATCATTATGATATTTTACCGAGAAAAATTTAATATTGATGAGAAACACATCATGAGGTCATGGAATTTAGTAGAAGTTATGATTGGAATAATGTTTGGCTTTATGTTTAGAGGTGGTGTAGCATAACAAAAAAGTCAGAATTTAAAAAAGATTTGATATGGAATCTTTCTGTTGTGTTAACATTAACGTCATTATTTATACTTATGATGTCAACTTCATTCTATTCTAGTGGATTTCAAAACAAAGAAGGTTATCTTGGAATATTTTTAATCACAACACTTATATTTATGCTATGCTTTACAGTTTTATACATTAAGTTTATCTTGAGAGAAAATAAAAAAATAAAAAAAAGGAGAAAAAAATGATTGATATATTGTCCATTTCAACAATAACAATAGGATTTATCATATTAGTTATTAGTTTGATTTCTACATTTAGATATAGCAGATATAGATTTGGTGAATACAGTTTGCCTATCAGTGCTTTCCTGATAATATTCGGTGCAGTAATTACTTTACTGAATTTTATTGGTTAAAAGCTACTTGTTAGTTACAATGTTTTTATTAACCATTATTTCTTTTACTTTTTTATGAGGGTAAAGAATCTATTGTTTCTCGTTTTAATTATTTTAATTTTTCTTTTACCAAGAATTAATGCTATTGACTCTGAAACAGAAGAAAATGTTGAAGATTTTATAGAAGGAATAATTAATAAATACAATAGAAAAATATTTTTTAGAGAATACCCAAAAAATGAAAAAGAATCAAATGAATTTGAATTCAACCAACAATATTTTACTTTTTATCTACATGAAGGAAAAGGAGTTTCATTTAATGTCTCTTATTTTAATAGCAATAAAACTAATTGGTTTGTATTTGTTGTAACGCCAATAGCAACTCATGAAGAATTAGAGGTATATTATGACGAAAAACCTGATTATAATAAATATCATACCATGCTCAATATTAGTTCTTTATCTGGCGATAGTTCTCAATTGAGGGGGAATAGAGATTTTAGATTTGAAATTCCAAAATATGATTATTATATTTTTGCAGGTAACATAAATAAAATTATCAATGATACAGAAGATTATGCAGACTATAAAGCAGAATGGATATATCAGGAAGATTTAAAGTATATCGAACAACAAAAAATATACAAAATTTGGAAACCTTTTACTGAGAATTATACAGATATAATATACCATTATGATTATCTACTTGATACTAACTTAAATGAAATCAAATATAATATTAGTGAGAATATTATTAATATTTATCTTGATAATGGATATACTTATGAATCATTCCTAGAGGATTTTATACCTTTTAATCGAACTATCCATCATTATATTGATCTACAAGATATGATTTATGATTGGAATAATTTTAAAAAATATACTTCATTAATTAATTTTTGTATAAGTTGTTATCAAGAAATAAATACAAGCTATTATGATATTGAATACAATATTTACAACAATGAGAGTTATCTCTATACTGATTTTTTTCAGGAAAAAGTATTATTAAACCAAAGTGTACAAACACAAATACACGAACAGGTAAAAAATCTATTGAATTGGATTTACTCTATCGTTTTCTTTGTTATAAATTTAGTAGTTTTTTTCTATTTAGCTTATAAATTATGTGTTAAGAAAATAAAGGAAGAAATAAAATTTGATGTAGAATATTTGGTAACAGCTTTTGCTGTAGTAATCTCGGTATTATGGTCAATATTCTTAACAATTCAAGATGCCGATCTTATCCAAAAAGTAATACCATTAGGGGCTATCATTATTCCCTATTTTTACTATAAGTATCTAGTTAAAACTAATTGATATTAAAAGTAAAAAGAGCCCTAGTATGTATAAAATAATTAAAACAAATGTAGAATACATCATATCTTTCTTTAAATCATTGATTCCCTCAATCGCATCTTCAATTGTTTTTTTATCCTTCTTTTTTATCACCCGATTTGTTACATCTTTATCTTTCAAAAAAAATCACCCTTTATTTTAATACCACTCGACAATTTACACATTATTATAAACATCCCCTAAATAAAAAAACCACTCGATAATGTGACAATACCGAACGATAGGGTATTGTAAATCTTCGGGTGACACATAATACCTCTTTTTCCATGTAACAAAACGGGTGATATTATAAAACATATTAAAGTTCACCAATTTTTGTTTGTGCAGTTCTATCCCTTTTTCTCGCTTGTTTAATTTTAAAACTATTTTCAGTTCTTGGAGATTCAATCTTTTTACCATTGAAAATATCTTCAACAGTCAAAATTTGTATTTTTTGATATTTTGTTTCATATCCTTTAGGCACATAAAAACCTGCATTAATAGCTTCATTAATCATCGGGTTGGTTGGTTTTTTTAAAGTAATAAGTATCCCAATTTCAGCTTTTTCTCGTTCAATAACCCCTCTCAAATCACGAATATCTCTAACACCTACATGACCTGACTTAACAGAAATTATGGTTTCTTTAACAGTTCCTTTTTCCGTTTCTCTAAAAAATAATCTCCCATCAATTCCCTTATCAGCACCCTTCTTTTGTTCAACAGGTCTTGCACCAACAAGACCAAGTGCCCACCATTGAAATTGAAAACGATCTTGTCTAGCTAAAGCTTTTGCACCAGATATAGAAATAGGTTCCCCAATTACTTCATATTCAGACTCAACTTTTTCACCGAATGAATCTCTTAAACGATGTTTGATAAGAGTAATTGCTAAATGAGTAATATCAATACCAACCCATTTTCTATTTAGTCTATGAGCAACTGAGATTGCAGTACCACAACCACAAAATGGATCAAGAACTATACCATCTTTAGGGCAACTTGTTTTAATAATACGTTCTAATAATTTCTCAGGTTTTTGAGTCGGATAACCTAATCCTTCCTTTGAACTTGCTTCTATAATCCCAAGTTTATCCCAAGTGTCTCCTAAAGGCACACCTTTATTTTCTTCTAAATAATACTTTAATTGTGGTAATTTCCCACGCTTTGGCCAAACTAATAAACCCTGTTTTTCATATTCTTTTAATTTATCAGGTATTGTAATCCAATGCATACCACTTTTTCCCTGTCCATTAGGATCAATACCACGCCATACTTCACCAGTTTTTCCATGACGTATACCACTAACAAGAACTGGAACGAGCCTATATCGACCTTTTTTATCATTATAATGATACAGTTTCAATGAAGCATTAGAAAGTTGTCCATATTGTTGATTATAAAAATAATCATCAGTTTTCGTATAAAAGAATATTGAGTCGTGATTTCTTCTAAAAATCTTACTTATAGAAGAACGTGTATGACTTCTTTTCCAAATGATTTCATTTTTAAAATTCCTTGGATCAAAGATTACATCCATTATAATTTTTAGATAATGACTTGCAGTAGTATCACAATGGATATAAATTGAACCTGTTGATTTCAAAACACGTTTTAATTCTATTAATCTTGGAGCCATCATAACAAGATACGCCATCATATCGTTTCTACCGATAAAACGTTCAATTCCAACTAAAACATCACAAATTTTTCCACCAAGCTTTAACAGTTCATCAAAAGTATTTTCAGCTTCAATATTCCAACGCCATGTATCCTCAAAAACTTTAATCTGAGCATTCGATAGAGTCCCATTTCTATCAGAGAATAACACATTATAATCTTGATTACTCTTAAATGGTGGATCAAGATAAATTAAATCTATGCTTTCATCTTCTATATATCTTCTAAGAATATCTAAGTTATCACCATAATAAAGCGTGTTCTTCATAATAATCATTCTTTATTGTTGATAGGGTCAAGACGGATAAGCTTAACCCTGCAATTCATCCACTGGATAGGGACATAAATACGTCCAGAATTACCACCAGCCTTAACCTTTTTTTCAATAGCTTCAAAACCAGTAACCTTAATTTCCATCTGAACTTCACTATAACCATTCGTCATTAAAATACCATATCGTAACTACAATATATATACTTTTTGTATTTTTAAAGCCGTTTTGTAGTTATATCGTAGAAAAGTATATATAGTGGTAACTACATTATAGTTACATAGGAGTTAAAAGATATGACCGAAACAACCAAATGGCAAGACCAAAAAACACCCGCACTTGCCATAGTCGCAAGAGGCGACCAAATAAAAACAATCATACCAAACAATAAATATACAGTACAAT
>CAYLOF010000117.1:0-5602 GCA_964385215.1 uncultured Thermoplasmatales archaeon | reverse complement strand
ATGTAGATTATAGGATTGCTCTAATTGGGGAGGAATAAAATATGGCAGATGAAAAGATTGTTCATGTGGTAGGAGTAGGAACTATTGGAGAACCATTGATCGGACTACTTTGTGATGCTAAGGATGATTTGGGGATTAATGAAGTAACTTTTTACAAGCATACTCCAAAACTAGTGGATAGACCTAAGGTTAAAGGTTTGATCAATAGAGGAGCCAATCTCGCTGTAAGCCGTGATAAGTTAAACGACTTTCAGGAGCTTGGCATTGAGCCGACATACGGTGCAGAAGAAGCCATAAAGCGTGCTTCTGTTGTTATTGATTGTACGCCTAAAGGCACTGGGTTGATGAATAAGGAGAAATATTACAATAAATACAAAAATAGGATAAAAGGCTTTTTAGCACAAGGTTCTGAGTTCGGCTTTGGTAAGATGTATGCTTTAGGTGTCAATGATGATGCTATTAAACCTAGTGATAAATTTATTCACATTGTAAGTTGTAATACTCACAATATGGCGGTTCTTGTAAAGGTACTTGCTATAGAAAATAAAAAAAACCATCTTGTGGAAGGTAAGTTCCTCTGCATTAGAAGAGCAAATGACATCAGTCAGGATAAAAGCTTTATACCGTCGCCAGAGGTTGGCGTGCATGATGACGAACAGATGGGGACGCATCATGCCAGAGATATCTATCATCTCTATGAAACATTGGGAATGAAGCTTAATGTTTTCTCAAGTGCCTTAAAACTTAACACACAATATATGCATAGCATATGGTATGATATAAAGCTTGATAAAAAGATAACAAAAGACGAAGTTATACAACGATTTACAGACAATCCTAGAGTGGCAGTAACGCAAAAAAGATCGGCCAACTTGGTATTTTCATTCGGTAGGGACCATGGGCATTATGGTAGAATTCTTAATCAAACGGTTGCAGTTTTACCAACTATACATATATTGAACGAAAATGAAGTAATTGGTTTTTGCTTCACGCCTCAGGATGGGAACTCATTGCTAAGCAGCATTTCTGCAACAGAGCGGTTTTTGTATCCTGACTCATATAAAGAAAAACTCAAATGTCTAGGAGCATTTCTGTTACAAGAAGTGTAGTCTTTGAGGTGGTAGGAAAGTTATTTCAATGTGCCATCGATTTGCCCGAAATGTAATCTTAATACTGGTTAGTATTGGCTAAATAAAACAGAGATGTTTAGGAAGATGGGAAATCATAGTAAAACTATAAGAGACTCGATTCATGGAAATATAAAAATTGGGGGCATATTTCTCGATTTGTTGGGCGCTCCAGAAGTTCAGCGTTTGCATAACGTTAGGCAATTGGGTCTTGCACAGTTGGTATTTCCTGGAGCCCACCACACTAGACTGGAGCATTCTCTTGGTGCTTATAATATGGCATTAAAAGCTTCTGAGATGTTGAATCTCGATGAAAGCGAGAGTGAACTTGTAACATGTGCTGCTTTATTACATGATATTGGTCATGGTCCTTTTTCACATACATTAGAATCTATTCTAAGAGATTCCCTTGATGTGAATCACGTTGATTTAACAGAACGACTTCTTTTTGGAGAATATGAAATTTTTGATTCTAGAGAAAAGGAATTTATATCTTCTCCAAGCGTCCATGAAATACTTAGTAAAAACAATATAAATCAGAGACACGTAGCAGATATTATCAAGGGAAAAATGCTAAAGCGCCCTTATTTAAGTCAACTTTTGGATAGTGCCATAGATGTGGATCAATTGGATTATCTTATTCGTGATGCCTATTATACTGGTGTTGCATATGGTATGATAGATATCGAGCGCTTTATACAAACGTTGGTTATTAATGATGACCGATTGGCAATTACCAGGAAAGGTGTTGGAGTTGTAGAGAATATTTTGATGGCAAGGACTCTGATGTATTCTTCTGTGTATTTCCACAAAACGGTTCGTATAGCAGAGCTTATGCTTTCAAAATCTATTGAAATGATACCTAATGCAAAACCTTTTGATTTTTTTAAGATGACTGATGCAGAACTGGTAAATGATTTGAAAAATGAAGGCCCATTTCAAAATGAGATTGCTACCTATTTAAAGTATAGAGTGCTATTTAAACAAGCTTACCTACTTACTCATTCCAATTTAGACGAACAGAAAAATGAGATTGTAAAATCTTTAGAAGATGTAGAATCCCGAAAAGAAAAGGAGCGAGAAATTGAAGATGCTCTAAACATACCTTCTGGACATATAATAATAGATGTTCCATATAGGGAACTTCACCAGTCCGAACCAAGAATAGATCAGACAGATATAACAATTATCGATGGAAACGAGCAGAAATCATTGGATGAGTTTACTCCTGTGGCTGGAGCTGTCAGATCAAGAGCAATCCCTGATTGGGTTGTTATGGTAGTAACTGATGAAAAGCATAGAGATGTGGTCTCAAAAAAAGTAGAAAAAATGTTATTTAGCTAAATGCGTCTACATTATTTTATTTGTACATCACCGTAATTCATATATGCTATAATTACATCCTATCGTAAGTGATTTTATCATGTCAGAAACCTCATGGACAAGGATAGGAGAAATACTTGATGGAAAAAAGACGGAGAACGTTGTTAATCTCCGTGGTTGGATTTATCGAACGCGCAGTAGTGGAAACATTGTATTTGCTGTACTTAGGGATGCTACTGGCATACTTCAGGCGACTGTCAAAAAAGGTAATCTTTCTGATGAAGAGTTTGAAGATGCAAAAAAGGCGTTGGTTGAATCCTCCATAGAGCTAAAAGGCGACGTTAAAGAAGATAAACGAGCACCAAGGGGATATGAACTTCGGGTTACACGATTTAATGTTGTTCAATTCGCAGAACCTTTTCCTATTGTAGAGGATCAAAGCCCAGAATTCCTTCTTGATCAGAGACATCTTTGGATTCGTTCTCAGAAGCTTACTTCAGTTCTTAAAATCAGATCTACGGTTGTAGGTGCAATACACAAATTTTTCAGAGAAAGAGGCTATTTTGAATTTGACGCTCCGGTTTTACAACCAAATCAATGTGAGGGAGGTTCTACCCTTTTTGAGGTTAAATATTATGGTAAAAAGACGTACCTTGCTCAGACTTGGCAGCTTTATGCTGAGGCAGCAGTTTTTTCACTTGAGAGGATTTACAATATGGGCCCGACTTTTCGTGCTGAAAAATCAAAAACATCTAGGCACTTGTCTGAGTTTTGGATGGCTGAGATGGAAGCAGCATGGATGGATTTACACGATATCACAGAGATTGCTAAGGATGAGGTTAAGTTTATCCTAAGCGAGGTTCTAAAAAATAACAAAAATGATCTCGGTGTATTGGGGCAAGATATCAAAAAGCTACAGCATATTGCAGATTCTAAATTTCCGACTATAACATATACTGAAGCGCTTGAGATACTTAATGAAAAAGAAAATATGGATGTTGAGTGGGGAAAGGATCTTAGAACACTTGAAGAAAACAAACTTTTGAATCATTTCGACACACCGGTCATCGTTACAAACTATCCTCTTGAAGTAATGGCATTTTATAAACCAAAAGATCCAAAAGACCCAAAAACAGCTCTTTGCTTTGATATGATTGCCCCGGAAGAATACGGGGAAATAGTGGGCGGCTCGCAGCGAAGCATTGATATTAAATATATGAAAAAAAGACTTGAAGAAACTGGAGAAAGCATAGAAAACTATGAATGGTATTTCGATCTCAGAAAATATGGGTCGGTTCCGCATTCAGGATATGGTCTGGGTGTTGAAAGGCTTGTTTCATGGATCTGTAATCTTGACAACATTAAAGATGCAATTCCATTTCCACGAACGATGCTGCGGTTTAGACCATAGGTGGCAGTGTAATGAAATCAAAAGTGCATGTAGTAATATCGGGTAGGGTCCAGGGAGTATGGTTTAGGGCAAATACAAAAAACAAGGCAGAGCAACTGCACGTAACTGGATGGGTAAAAAATACATCCGATGGAAATGTTGAGGCAGTATTTGAGGGAGAAGAAAGAGACGTTCATGAAATGATTAAATGGTGTAATGAAGGTCAACCACCTGCAAGCGTTAAAAACGTAGATGTAGAAACGCGCGTCCCATCCAATGGTTTCGATGGATTTTTTATAAAATATTAAAGAAAACTATTGAAAGAATCTATCATTTTTCTATTTCTATCAATTAGAATTATTGTTTCAAGCTTGTCTTCAAACTCTTTTACTATTGTTGTTATCGCTTTTGCTGCTTTTTCTTGGGGGACTCGTCCTACGCCTGTCCCCATTCCAGGTATGGCAATGCAACGAAGATTTAATTTTTCTGCCAGTTTCAATGCTGCCTGAGTTGCCTGTTCTATATTTTCTACGCTTGTTCTCATCGCAGGTCTTTTCATTGTAGGGGCATGGATAACATATTCACATGGTAGGTCACCAGCCGTTGTGGCAATGGCCTTGCCAACAACAATGGGTGCTTTGCTAACGGCTTCGTTTTCAATCTCTTTTCCGCCGGCACGTTTTATGGCACCGGCTACCCCTCCACCCATATAACCAAAAGAATTCGCAGGATTTATAATTGCATCACAGTCGATTTGAGTGATATCTCCTTGTTTTGTAATAATACCCATAAAAATTACTTTTTTTCCTTTTCCTCTTTTTCCTTCTCTTTTTCTTCTCTTTTTTCCTCAAGACGCCTTTTTTCCTTTGTTAGCATGCCTTTTAAGGTTCTTATCTTGGCATCCATGACTCTAATGTTATGATCAATTTTCGCTTTTTTGAGGTTGAAATGCCCTTTCGTGATCTCATTAGCGTCCAGTTTAGCTTTCAAATCTTCCATTTTATTTCTTTCCTTTTCAATGGATTTCTCTCTTTTTATAATGGTTTTTTCCATTCGTTTTAGGTAGCCCATGTTATTTACCCCACAGTTCTTTTCTATGTGCCTCAAGTGCATTGTTTTCCTTACCTAAATACTCTGCGAATGTTTGTATCTTTTTTTTAGAGTACTTGTAAGGTTGGAAAAATCTTTCTTTGTAGCGTAGGTCTCTAAGGAGATGATGGTCTAAGATAACCTCACAATCCAACTTTTCCATTATTTCAATTAAATTATCTGATGCGTCTTGTAGATTCTCTTTGCTAAACAACCAACCCAAAAATAGAGTGGGTGGACCATCCATGATGAGCAGGTCGGGTTTTTGATTGATGATGTAATCTTTTGCATCTTTTGTCACTGGACCTTGGACATCGGATGCATGTAATATTCGTTTTTTTCCATCATCAACCGTTACCATGATTACGTAACCAAGTCTCACGTTTTCAGGCCCATGGAAAAATGGTGGAGAGAAAACAAGTTCTGTGTCTCCTACATTATGTTTTGAATCATCGCAATAAATCAAATCACAAGAGTCTTCTACTATTTTTTTAAAATCTGACCCTCTTTTATGTTGAGATTTATTTATGTTTTTGTCAATGTCTTTTGCAAATATTTTTTTTCCTTGGTAAAACGTTTCAGATGGGTCATAGTGATCGTAGTGATAGTGTGATATTGTAAGTATGTCGCATTGTTTTGCCAACTGCGCAATTTTATATTTTGTTTTTTCCAG
>CAYLOF010000116.1:0-5633 GCA_964385215.1 uncultured Thermoplasmatales archaeon | reverse complement strand
TCTGGTGTTTTACTGAATCCCAGTTTCCATCTTTCGGATGGGTTTCTTCTTAGATATTTTGTCAGTTTAGTGTGAAATTTAATGCCTTTGAGTTTCTGGAATAAAACAAGTTTGATTAGCGATTCATAGGAGAATTTTATCTTTCTGTATTCTCGTGTTTTGAATATGGTTACATCGAGTTTGTTTAGGAAGTCAACTATCGTAACATCTTTCTTCGCTTTGAAGAACTCGAAGGTTTTATAAATCTCCAACTCAATTTGTTTCTTGGAGACTATTGGTTTGCGTGCCTGCATTCTGATGTCTCCTGCCTAAGGGAGCCCAAAACTCCCCCTTAGGTACTTATACCCTTATACTCCTATATATCCTACTAGCTTATAAACTTTACCCTTAAGGGTAAAAGTATATAAGTATCTAATTTCATTAATGCATGATAATATGGGTGCCATCAAAGTAATTCTGGCAGATAATTTAGAAGAAAAATTCCGAAATGAGGTTTTTAAAAGCAAGGGAATGAAAAAAGGAAACATCACTTTGGCGATAGAAGAAGCAGTTTCTGCATGGATAGATACGCAACAACAGAAGAGAAGCAATGCAGCTAAAAAAGCATGGAAAACCCGCAGAGAAATAAAATAAAAAGGCTATGGGGTAATCATGGGGGAAGTCGGAAAACATACCCAGATGAAACACCGTTTACTTGGCGTCTATCTTTCTATCTGCGCTAGAAATGTCAGGAGCCAGAAGAGTCATGATTTTATTGTTGTGGACTTATACGCTAACGATGGTGTTTCTTATTGGCCTAGTGGAGATGAACTATGGGAAGGTTCAGCACAAATAGCTGCGAAATGGGTGTCAAGGGCGGGTGAAAGGGCTTTTTGCATTTTAAATGAAAAAGATGAAACTCTTATCGATAAATTAAAAGAAAATACCAAAAAATATAATAAGGTAATCAAGGAGATTTTTTCAGAAGATGCAAATACAATCTGTCAAGATATACTGGATGAATATATCCCTTTAGATGCGCACTCAATTTTTATTTTAGATCCATATAAACATACTGAACTCAAGTTTTCAACTATTAAATCAATTGCCAACCATTGCAAAGAAGACCAATATCATGGAGTGCCGTTTATTAGGAGACCTGAACTGATAATTAACCTTCCGACTTTTACAATCCTAAAAAGTAAGACTCAGAATCAACAATTTATTACTGATTTTTTTGGAACAGATGAATGGATTAAAGCTGTAAAAAAAGCAGAAAAAAACAAAACTTCACAACCGGAAGCGCTCATGAAGGTTTATAAGACGCAATTACAAAGATTCTACCCTGCTGATGGCATAGTTCCTATAGAAATAAGAACATTGGAATACAACGCGCCAATATATTATTTAGTATTCGTAGCAACCCATCCATTAGCAAAAAAAATTCATAGTACCTTTGAAGATTGGATTAGAAAGAAAAGAGGAGAATTTCGTAAAGAGGGTTTTGCACTTAAGTTAATAGCAGAGGCAAAAAGAAAACAAATCAAGTCACTCGATGACTGGGCATAATATGCTACCATTACGTAATTACATTTGATTTCTTTATTGCCTGATTATTAAAATTGTAAAACTATATTTTTTGCCACTCTTCTTAAATTCTTTTTCACTCTAATTTCAGTGTTACTTTCTATTCCTTTTATCAACTCTTCAATTTTGTTAGAATCCGGCTCTTGGAGATCATAGTTTTTACTATCCGCTCCAATACTGACAAACTCTGGATTTATCTCTTCAATCCACATTAAAAACTCTTCTAAATCAAAATCTAGTATTGGTTCAATAGAGACCATCTTTCTAGGATATTCAATGGAACGGAAATCTTGGTATCTCTGAGGAGGTTGGGGCGCTTGCGAAATATTGTACTTCCTGTTAGTTTCTAATGTAGTACCAATAATGCTGTTCTTTGGTAATAATTCAAGAAATTCGGCAAACCTGCCCGGGTTCTTGCTCTGAAACAAATAATTGTTAGGGAACTTTCTGCAATAATTTAATATGCTTTTTATTGCGCTCTCAGGAACCCACTCTCCAAAAATATCTGTTGCAGAGCCAACAAAAATAGTTTTACCAGCCCCAAGATCTGCATCTAATTCCCCTTCAGCCAATCTGGCTTCCCCTTTATATTTCTTTAAATTTCCAAGGAAACTTCTCTTCATATAACAATATTGGCAGTCATGTTGGCATTTACCAGCTAATGGGTTCCACGTATGGGTCACCCATGGATACATATTTCCATTGGTTTTATTCAACCCCATGTTGTTATTCTCCTTCTATTATGGCGTTTTTCCTTTAAATATTTCAATTTGGGGGTAGTAAACGTATAAACTTTTTCGTATTTTTCCTGTTTGTTTTTAACCCCCATCATTTCAACTCTCTCCGATACCTTGTTCAAATAAAATAACACCAATTCTTTTTCCTGGGCCGATTTCTTCAGCTATGTCTTTTCTAATGGTTAGATGATAACTGCTCCCACATGTTGCTATTTTTCCGTCCGTAATAAGGAGTGGATTTATTGCAAAGCTACCTTTTATATTGCCTTTCTTATTAAGAATTAGATTCATAATATACATATTAGATATGTCAATATCTGTATATAAACCTGTCGTTTCCCCTTATATCTTCTAAAAATCTGGCAACTATCAAAACATATCTAACTTTTCTTAGGCAGAAACTATTTAATCAATCCAAATCATCACCTTTAGAGGAGAAAAGAATAGAAACTGGGTGAGATAGTTTGGCAGCTCGTTCAACTGAGATAATGGTTAGACAATTTATCATTGAAGAATTACAAAAAAAAGACATAAAAGTTTCAGAACATCCTTCATATACAACTCCGAGGGGGAGGTTAGAACCAGATTTACTTCTCCAGAACGGCGGGGATTACATTGTAGAGACAAAACTTGGAGGAGATATTTTTGATGCAGTCAAGGAGTTATATGAGTATAAAAAATATATCAAAGTCAATGGTGGTTTTGCTGTTGTTATACCAGATAAACTCAGAACTTCAGTCCCTATCGATTGGCTTAGGGAAATGGCAAACTCACCAAATATGAAATATTCTGTTGTTGGCTTATTTAGCGATAAAAGAACAGCAACTAGAATGGAAGGCAATCTTGATGAGATTTCAACATGGATTGTCAATCATGTATTACGTCCCCCTCAAAAAATTGAAGTTGAAACTTCATTAGTAATAAATATTTTAAGAGGTGCTGTGTCACACCTAAGATTAGGTACGCAGAAGTTAAAAACAGAAGAATTAGAAGATATTTTTGGCGGTAAAAGTGTTTTTGAAAACATTTTACAATACACAGAAAAAAAATATCCAATAAAGGAGATGAGAGATGCGGCTGCCTATTTGCTAATAAATCAAATCATGTTTTATCATGTTTTATCTTTAATTTTCCCTAGTGAGTTTGAATCTTTAGATGAAGAAAAAATAAAACGACCTTCCGATCTGAAGAAATATTTTGAAAAAGTCCTAACAAAGAACTACACTCCCGTGTTTGGATTTGATATTTCCACTAGATTATCTGATAAAGCCCTTGTTTCATTGAAAAATGTCATTCAAGTAATAAAAGCGTTAGAACCTGAAAAAATTGGACATGATATTTTAGGCAAGATATTTCATGATTTGATTCCATTTGAAATTAGGAAAGCTGTTGCTGCATTTTATACAAATAATGAAGCAGCAGATTTTTTAGCCGCTCTGACTATTGATAACCCAAATGATAAAGTAATGGATTTGGCAGTTGGTAGTGGCACTCTTCTAGTAAGTTCATATAGAAGAAAAAGAGCGTTATCAGAATCTTTTGATGCTGATATGCATAAAAAATTTTTAACTAGCGATTTAACAGGTATTGACATAATGCCTTTTGCCGCTCATTTAGCAGTTGTAAATCTTTCTCTTCAAGAATCACAATATAAAACTGATAAGGTCAGAATTGCAGTTTGGGATTCTACAACTCTAAAACCAGATAAAATAATTCCTGCTATTTCTTTAGAATTAAAAGCTGCTTATAAGAGAACAACATTAGATATGTTTGAAGCAGGCAAGATTAAGACTGATAAAGATGCTTATATAAAAAAAGGATCGATGGCTACGGGTGAACTTGGAAAAGGGGAAATCCCTCTTAATAAAGCAGATGTAATAATAATGAACCCTCCTTTCACACGACAGGAACGAATCCCTAGGAAATATAAGGACGAATTAACTAGACGTTTTGACTATTACAACAAATATATTCATGGGCAATTGGGATTATTTGGCTATTTTATTTTATTAGCAGATAGGTTTTTGGAAAAAAATGGAAAACTTGGATTAGTATTGCCAGCTACTATTTTGAGTAGGAAGGCATGTGAAGGCATCAGAAAATATTGGTCAAGATATTATGTTATTGACTATATCATAATTACTTCTGAAAGATTAGCATTTTCTGAGAGTGTATTATTTAAAGAAATACTGCTAGTAGCACATAAAGCTATTAATACGAATAATAAAACAAAAATAGTTGTACTAAAAAAATTTCCAAAGACTATGGAGGGAGCAATTAGACTAGAAGAGAAAATTGGTCAAATAAAAGATAATTTTGAAGATGAAGATTTGGAAATAAGAACACATAATTATTCTAAATTACAATCTGACTTTACTAATTGGTATAAATATATCGCACTTAACGATCTTGATCTTGTCGATATTCTTGAAGATATGCTTTACACTGACAAATTAACTAAATTATCGTTTTTAGAATCCCATAGATTGGATTTAGATCATGTTAAATTCAAAGATTTCCATGGCTTCATTATAAGAGATAAATCGAGAGCGGAGAGAAGAACAGACCATTGGATCGTGGACAAGATTCAAAAGGATGCAATTATGGCAAAACATAAAGAGCTAGATTGGAAAGTTAAGATACCTAAATATGTAATAAATAATGGTTTGAGGAGATTTTCAAATGTAAAGAGGATAGATGTAAGTAAAAACTCAGATTATTTTATTGTATCATGGTTTAATGATATAAGAAGGTTAGCAGAGGTGAATCTAACAAATGAAGAATTGAAAGGATTTGACAAATCCGTTGTTGATTCATGGAATGTAAACTTTAAATCAAGAAAAGCGAATCTTCTTTTAGCACGTCGACCATATTTGGCTTCACCTGGAACTTCAGCAATTGCTTTTTATTCAGATATACCAATTGCCGGTCCTGATCTTTGGAGCATACAACAAATTTCAAAAGATTATGCAAAAATCCTCACTCTTTGGTTAAACAGCTCATTTAACATACTACAGCTTTTATCTATTGGAGTTGCTAGCGAAGGTTCATGGATGAAAATACATGATTATATGATAAGCTATCTGTATGGGCCAAAACAAAATTTATCAAAAGAGGAAGTGTCATTGTTAATAAAAACCTTTGACTCAGTGAAAAATGAAGAATTACCTAGTATTTTGAATCAATTTAAAGAGAAGCATCATGTAAGGAAAAAAATTGATAATGTTTTTCTACAAATTCTTGGAAAAAAATTAGATCTCGATGATTTTTATGGAAAATTAGTCAATGAGTTTAAACTCATCAAATAATCAGTACCCAATTATTAGCACG
>CAYLOF010000115.1:0-5641 GCA_964385215.1 uncultured Thermoplasmatales archaeon | reverse complement strand
TCATCGGTTCGATTTCATATTTTCTACAGCGACTGATAAATTCACTTTTATCATCAACCTCTATACAGATATGTTCATAGCCATGTTTTTTACCTACTTGGCCAATAAATATTTCAAATCTCGTCTCATTGTTGTCATAGACTAATATATCCACATTTCCCTTAATTCCAAAAATCGCCTCTGACAGCTCTCCAGAAATTCCAAATTTTTTGGTTAACGGAAGTCCCAATACATCTGTAAAAAATGTTTTTGCCCCTGCCTCATCACTACAATTTAGTGCAACATGATTAAGCAAGGTTTTCTCTTCCATAATATCTTTCCTATATTGAATAACATCTTATGCGCTTGTAAAATACAAGCATAGGGAAAAAATAGCTTAAATTATGTTCAGCTTCTTTCCCAATTTCTCAAATTTCTCCAAAGCAAAGTCAAGGTCCTCTCTTGTAAGACCTGCATTCATTATCGTTCTAATCCGTGCCTTGTCCCGTGCAACCATTGGAAATACAATAGGCAATGCAAACACACCTTCATCGTACAAGCTATTGGAAAGCTCTTTTGCAACACTTGATTCTCCAACAATTACTGGAGTGATTGGTGTTTGGCTGTATCCAGTATCAAATCCCATTGAACTTAGTTCCTTCTTAAAATGTTTGGTGTTTTCCCATAAGTTGTTCACATGTTCTGGCTCCGTTTCTAAAACCTCAATTGCTGCAAGCTGCGCTCCCGCAACAGCTGGAGGATGAGAACCACTTAAAAGCCATGTTCTTGATTTATTCAATGCAAAGTTAACAAGGTCCTGACTGCCTGCAATAAGACCACCGACTACACCAAACGCCTTACTAAAAGTACCCATTTCCACATCGATTTCTCCTTCTATTCCATAGTGTGCACCGATGCCTCGACCATCAGGACCGATTACACCCTCACCATGTGCATCATCGACATAGGTCATCGCACCATATTCCTTTGCAAGTTTTACGATTTCATCCGCTGGTGCAATGTCTCCATCCATACTAAAAACACCATCGGTTATAATAAGAATTCTTTTGTATTTTTTATCGGCATCTTTTAGGACGTTTTCTAATTCTCCCATATCACGGTGTTTATAAACTGCTCGATCTGCTTTGGTCAATCTCACCCCATCGATAATGCTGCCATGATTGAACTCATCACTTATGATAATGTCTCCCTTGCCAACAAGCTGGGGTATAAGACCTGCATTTGCTGCAAAACCGGTCTGATAAATAAGAGATGATTCAGTTCCTTTAAATTTTGCTAGTTTTCTTTCTACATCCATATGAATATCCATAGTCCCTGCAATTGCACGTACTGAGCCAGACCCTGCACCAAATTTCTTGGCAGCATCAATTGCCCCTTTTATGAGTCGCGGATGATTGCTCAAGTTCAAATAATTGTTAGAACAAAGCATGATTACTTCTTTACCATCAACTATAGAATGAGGAGTAGATCCAGATTGCAACATACGTAGCTTCCAGTCAAAGTCATTCTTAACTAGTTCTTCATATTCTTCCTTTAAAAACGCTGTTGGGTTTCTTTTCATAAATCATTTACCTCCCACAAGAGTTTTCTATAAATCTTAGTGGTTTTTGGCAGAATAATATAACTCTATTAAAAGTTGTTGGTTTGTATCCTAACAACCCTACTTAAACGATAGCCGATGACAACCATCATAAATTCCTCTAAAACAAACATATGATCCAATTTTTTATCACCAGTATCAACACGTATGACTGGTGTTGAAGCTATCTTTGATGGTGTTGAAACTACGATGATATTATCCAGACCTATCTTTTTTATTACTGGAGGACTCAGCTGAAGATTGCCCCTACCTAAAATAAAGCCCTGTGCTCCTATAGGGCTAAGTATAATCTTAGCTTTTTTATGAGTTTTTAAAAGTTGTAAAAGCCCCTCTTCATTAAGGTCAGTTCCTACAACTCTTTTATTGCATACTGCGTCAATGCCAAGAAGCGTATTGTCAAAACCCAGTTTCTTTGCTATGTAGTCAATAGTTCCACCGGATCCGAACAAAAACATAAAATCGCTGTGTTTTTCCATCTCATCCTCAATGTGCTCGGTGATTTCATCCTTTATTTCGTCATCAGAGACCGAAGCATAACTGGTTTTTCCTACCTGCACATAGGTTGGCTCAACTATGCCTTTCGCAATACCAAATAATTGAATTTTCCATTCTCCCTTTCTGTATAGCACCTCATCAAGATCCATGATCTCTGCATCACCAATAATGAGCCTTTCGTTTACAAACTCGTGAAGCATTTTGGCTGCAGCACTTGTATTTATACCAAAAACGCCTGAATGCATCTTCACGCCAGAAGGTATGCCAAGAATCGGGACATTTTTATTAACCACTTCAAAAACATTTCGAGCAGTGCCATCTCCTCCACAAAAAAGAATCAAATCAACATGTTCTTTCAGAAAGTTTTTGCATGCCTGTTTAGTGTCCTTAGATGTTGTATCCTTGCCTGATGGAGTATAAACAATCTTTTTCTCTTTTACGCCTGCATTTTTTAGCTCTTCGCTACCCATCTTTCCAGCACATGTAAACCATTGTATGTGATCTTTATTTGAATAATTTGACAAGTAGTATCTAAGAGCATCCTCTGCCTTGATAGAAGCTGTCGGCGTTGCACCAAGTTTAACTGCCTCTTTAAAAACTCCATCAGTTCCCTTAAGACCAACTCTGCCACCCATGCCTGCAATAGGATTGACCACAAAACCAATTTTTGACTCCATTGTCCTTCTAAATTCCAAAACAAGACCCTAATATTTAACACCTATACTTATTACTTTCATAAAATCGTATGAAAAAGGCTTGATGATTAATCTCTTCATATTTGCCCTCTTTTTTTCTTATGGACATCCAGCCCAATATAATATCTCCATTTCATGTTGCATCATCTCAATTGGGTATGCAACACGAATTAATCAAGAATTATCATACCCTCTCATTTTTTACCTTTTCATTCTACTGCCGATAGTGAAAAACATTCATCAAGTAGGTAAACGTGCATATCAGACATTTTAAAGCATTATTATTCCTCATATCATCATGATAAAATAACGAAGTATAGAAAGAAGATAATATTAATGATAGGCATTTTTATATAGAAGTATTTCGTTATAAAAATATGAATAAAATATTGGTCGTTCTAATGATTGTAACATTGATATTTAATGGAATTGCTGTAACTGGATCTATATCTAAAAACAATAAAAGCTTCAACCAACAAAATATAGATACATATATTCTACAAGTTACATTCCCTAATCCAAGTCATTTAAGAATTGTCAATGATGAAAATTACCAAAGAATTGAACATAAAGATTTTGGATATTTAACATCACCTGGGAAACCAATGCTTCCAGTAAAAAATTTTTTAATTGCACTTCCGCCTGGAGCCGTTTATAAAAGTGTCGAAATTACAGATTATTCACTAGTAGAAATTTCAGGAATTTATGACATTATACCTTATCCAATGATTTACCCTTTAGATGGCAATAAAATCCTATTGGAAAATTTACAAAATGAATGGGATGAAAATCATAAAAACACATATTATTCCTCAGAAATATATCCTGAAAAAAGTACAAATATAAAAAATATTGGTACATTAAGAAAATATTCTTATGTTTCTCTTTCTGTTTGTCCATTTAAATATAATCCACAATCCGGTGAATTATTTTATTTTGATTCTTGTAATATCTTGATTCATTACTCAGTTACTGAGGATGTCGATGAGTTTAAAAATGATGCTCTTTTTGATGAAAAAGCATCTTGTTTGTTTATTAATTTCGAACAAATAAAAGAATTGTACGAAACAAATGATAATGGCATTATTTCCACTTATGACACATTTGATTATGTTATTATAACATCTGATGAACTAGTAGATTCAGTTACCAATTCAGCTTTTGTTGACTGGAAGACGGAACTTGGTTTTAACGTAAAAATTATTTCAATTTCTGATACGCTTTTAACAAGTCAATCAGGAAAAGATCTTGCAGAGAAAATCCGTAATTTTCTAAGAGAATATTATGCCGCATGGGGCACTAAGTATGTACTATTTGTAGGAGATTACACAACGATTCCTATGCGTTATTGTTCTCCAAATCCATATTGGTTAGAGGGTACAGTACCTACAGATACATATTATGCAGATCTTTCTCTCCCTGATGAAGAATCATGGGATTCCAATGGTGATGGCTATTATGGCGTATATGGGCAAGATAACCCAGATTTTTTAGCTGAGGTATACATAGGTAGAATTCCAACTAATGACATTTCAAGGATAACATACACACTTGATAAAATTGTTTCATTTGAACAAGATGCAGGAGATTGGAAAGACAATGCATTACATGGAGGGGCTATGCTGTTTTACGCAAATGAGGATCATGATTATGAGATTGATTTTGACATTGATGGTGCAAGATTAATAGATAGAATTGAAAAAGACATCATGAAAGATTGGACAACTGTTCATTACTCTGAACAGGATGGCCTTTCACCGTCAATATATAATTGGAGCGCTTTGAACGAACCTGCTTTTACCAATGAATGGCGAAACGACAAATATGCAATTGTGAACTGGGCAGCTCACGGTGCACCAGCATCTATTGGTCGTGTAATATGGGATTGGGATGATGGAGACAATGTCCCTGAACATGACAATGGAGAATTAACATGGGGTAGATTTTTAGATACTTACTGTATATTGGAAGATGATTATCCTTCTATTGTTTTTGCTGTATCATGTAATGTTGGTTATCCTGAACCAACGGTTGATGGTAACCTTGGAATTGATATGTTAACAAAGGAATCATTTGGTTCTGCTGTTGCCGTATGTAGTGCTACCCGTGGTGCTGCAGTTTCAGCTGATTGGGTATCATCTCATTCTGGAGCAGAAGCTCTCTGCTATGAGTTTAATAATTTTTTAATAAATAGTTCATACGGCCCTCAGCCCATTGGTGATGCTCTATACGATTCTAAGTTTTATGTACATGATAATTTTGGTTGGGATCATCAATATGAATTCATGAATATGTACGATTATAATCTATATGGAGATCCTTCTATGATTCGGCAGGGGACAACTAGCGGCGCCCCTTTTCCACCAATAATCGATGGGGCAATAAATGGTAAAATGAAAGTTGAATATAATTATTCAATTAAATCAATAGATCCTACCGAGGATGATTTATTTTATTATATCGATTGGGGAGATGATAATGTTGAGGAGTGGATAGGACCATACATGTCTGGTGAAGAAGTAATCGTTTCACATAAATGGTCTCAACAAGGAACATACAATGTAAGAGTTAAAACTAGAGATACTGATAATAAGGAAAGTGACTGGGCAACATTGGAAGTGAGTATGCCAAAAAGTAAATCTATCTTCCAATGGTTCCACTGGTTTATTGAACAACATCCAATGCTGGAAAAATTGTTTTATCATTAGTAGAACATTTAATTATTGAAAATTTTATACCTAACGGAAAAAAAGAAAGATTAGCTGACATACAGATGCCAGCATTCAAAACTAAACCTTTCTACTTCTTCTTAAGGTATGGTAAACCCGTTCTCTTGTTTACACCAACAACC
>CAYLOF010000114.1:0-5669 GCA_964385215.1 uncultured Thermoplasmatales archaeon | reverse complement strand
TCTTGACTTATAATTACCTGTATAACACATCATTTCTTAACATCCAACAAGAATAGTTCAAATGACCATACCACATGAGATTCTACTAGATAAGAAAACAGAAATTAAACCAAACCTTTGATACACCGCGAATACAAGGTTTTGATACCGCTAATAATTAATTATCCAGACAAAAAGAACACCTGTTAGCGACTGTTTAAATAGGTGTTTAACACAGATTTCAATCCCTGTTGGGTTTATTGTGCATATTCCAAAGTCACTTTGACCGTTTGCCATATAAGGTGAAATCAGGTTGAGGAAAGTTTAATCGTTGACATAGTGGAATATTAAAAAGATTACATTACACTCCTTAGATGGAGGAGTGCTGGCAATAGGAAATAGGATGGGATGCACTTAAAAACTACCAGCACTCAATTCCTTCCAAATCAGAAAATCACAAGGAGCTTTAAATAGTTTTTTTGCAGGTAAATATGCAGGTAAGAACATCTATCAAAAATAATAGGGTTGACGTGCATATCAACTGTTTTAAGGCATTGGTCCTTTTTATTCCTTTGCCATTTTCTCCAACCAATACTTGAGAGTTAATTTATCAATATCAATTATTTATACCACATCATAACAGGACCCCAACCATAAATCAGAGCCAGTATATATACAAATAAAAACCAAGGCCAAAACAAGGCATACCTTAAACCCGATTCTATTGACTCTAAAATATTCCATCCAAATGCTAAATGCCATATCGTAGCACATATAAAAACAATAACATCAATTATAAGGTAAATCTTTATTAAATTTAGAGAACTTTTGTCTATCGGTTTATTAAATAAATCAAATCTATTAAAAGATGTTATATCTGCAAATTCAATCATTTGTGATTTCTTTTCTTCAACAAGGGCATTATGTTCAACTGCCGATATATTCGGTATCATCACCAAGATAAACAAGCAAAGGATACTCCCTACAATCAGCATAGATTTTCTCATATTCTACACTCTCCCTAAATATAATATCAGCTATATCTTATATAATTTTTTCTTGGATTTACCATATTAAGTAATGTAATACATATCGAAATGAGGTTAAACAATTAGGGTAACGTGCATATCAACTATTTTAAGGCAGTATCCCCTCTTATTCTCTCAGAGAGAAATAAGGTTAATCGTTTTAATGGTTGATTTTATTGAGTTAAAACAACAATAATAACCTTTAACATGCTATTCTGCCCAAATTTTATAAAGTATATCTTATATAGTTAAATATCGTTTAATAAATATAAGGGAGTTAAAATTTGAAGAAAATAATATCAATATTTCTTATAGGAATTTTAGTACTTGGTGGCTCTTTGTCAGTTGCAGTTACCGACGATGGGATGGAATATAAATGTGTCATTAAAAATAAGAATCAGACTCTTCAGATACAGGCACAGTCGACATTTTTTAACGATTCTGAACTAATAGATGAGTATACATGGGCCGTTATGCAGTATGATTTTAATTATGAGTCAGAAAATTTTGGGTTGATAAAAATGCCTACACCCGATGCTGGTACCATTCTTTCACTTACGGACATGATGTCCATTGATGCCTGCCGTGTTGCGGTCTCTGTATATCATGAGGAAAAAATGGATACACTTGAAGCTCTTGAAACATACGATATCAATAATATGATGATTCCATTCTATGCCGAGCACCCGATTTTAACAATTTTGGCCGCCAATTTGAATTTTATACCTATCATCGGTATCCAAAAGTTTTCTGCTAATGAGATGGTTTTGTCAGGGGACATATCTTTCAAAGCAAATCTTGTGGGCGATTGTTATTCCCAGGCGGTCCTTAACACGGCTATATTGCGTCTATGTGGTTTTTCAGCTGAAGAAGTGTTTACCGTGCTCATACCTATGCACGCAGTAACTATTGTTCAGGTTGATGGGCAGTGGTATGTGTTTGATAGTGTTGCAGCGCAGGATTCTGGTCATGCCATTTATGATTCACTTCCTATTCCACCAGCAATGCAGAGTATTCGTGCCATAGAGAATGATAAATATTTCATAAATTTCGGACGAGGACATCCAAATGGAATGCCATATCTAGAGAATCTCTTTTCAAATATTGATCCTGACCTGCTCATTGAATTGATTGAACACATTGTTCCCATTTTTAATAATGCAACCTTAGGTTCCCGTGAGCTGGAAATAAATGAGTTTTTAAAAAATGCAACAGCATGTCCCGAAATAGCAACTATTGAAATGCCATATAATGTTGAAGATGCTACAGGTTCTACAGTTGAAGAAAAAGCACAATCATTAGCCGATCTAAACAAAGAGTTTATTAAAAATCAAACGGGTAGAGAAATTCAAAGTCAATACGACAGAAGTTTGTACAGTCTTGGTTTACCATCTGTAGGTTACCCTCAAGCATATGCTAATGCTGCTAAGTATGGTTCATGGACAAGCTGGTTTGCAATGCTATTTGACTCAAAAACGTCCTGTAAAGATATCCAAAGAACTGTAAATTGGATTAACTTTTTTATTAAAACTGAGCAAATTTCAAACGAAAATTATATTTATTTTTCAGATTTTTCCTGTAAAATTAGAAAAGGTTCCACTTTAGATAAGGCTATAGTTGCATATGGTACTTTACGGAACATGAAAAAAGATGATGATTTTTGGCAACCTAAGGATATTTACGTGCTTGTCGCTGAAGGTAATGCCGGTTATCTGGCAACCAATTCCTCTAAAGGATGGGAATATCTTTATTTTGGAAGTGAAAATGGTATACGTAATGAACCTCCAGAGAATATTAAAATATTTTTCAATGAAATCGAGTGTTTATCTGTTTGGGGAGAATGAAATCAAGAACAGATATTTTTGTAGAAACCTCAAAATATCTTTGTTATTATCAAGCTTAGGTCAATAATATTTTTTTAGGAATGTTTTTTCAAATTTTCTTTGTTTCCTTATGGTCATGGAGAAAAAAAGCATATATAAACCTCATCATCTTCCTAATTAAAAGTGATTTAGTAGGACTATCAAAACCTTTTATTTCTTTTAAATGTGTTTGCTGGCATTTTGAGTTCTGACCTTTGAAATTGTGAATGTTTGGACAATCTATATAATTTTGATTAGATAAATTTATGTATGGCGACAGGGTTATTATTTTGGGGTATTTCATGAATAAAAAATTATTGCCAATAATGATTTCTCTTCTTCTACTGTTAGCAGGTGCAAGCCTGACGGTTGCAAATGAACGATTAGAACCGAAAAATATAACACCAACATTAAGTAAAACAACAATATATGTAGATGACGACAACGTTAAGGGCCCATGGGTTGGAACGCCTGAGCACCCATATCAGCATATAACAGATGGGATTCTAAATACAGCGAGAGGGGACACAGTTTATGTCTTTACTGGAAAATACTATGAAAATATTGTTGTTGACAAATCAATTACATTATTTGGCGAAGATAGAAATGATACTATCATCGATGGTATGTACGGGGAATTTGTTATCCATGTTGTTGAAGACTGTGTTACAATAGAACAATTTACAATTAGAAACTCTGGCGGGTACATGGACAATGCAGGTATAAAATTAGATTCGGAAAACAACTCAATAGGTAGATGTACCCTATATCGAACTAAAAGTGGTGTATATGTCAATGGGTCAAAAAATAATGAAATAAATAATTGCTCATTTCACACCAATGGAGAAGGAATCTATCTTAAATCATCCAATGAAAGTAAGATTACAGATTGCTATTTTTACCATAACGCACTAGGTATAAACACAGGAGATTCTGACGGAGTTAAAATAACTGATTGCTATGCACAGACCAATGGCATAGGGTTCTTTTTCAACAATTCTTCAAATATTAAGATATCACAATGTGCCGCATATAATAACAATGATAACGAGGGTGGTTTGTTTCTAAATTATTGTTGGAACATCGATATTTTAAACTGTATAGTTAGTCACAATGGTTTTGGCATTAAAGCTGCAGATTGCTCGAATGTTTGCATATCTCATTCCGATCTTTTTTGGAATACGCATGCTGGAATTTCTGTCTGGGAAAGTTCAGAAGATATTGAAATCAAAAATTGTGAAATTACAGAAAATTTCAGATTTGGGATATACGTAGAAAATAGCAAATGTAATCTTGTAAACAATAACATTTACAGCTCCCTATTTGAAATGTATTCTGAACAATCTTTGTGTGATGCAAGAGATAATTGGTGGGGTTCACCTTTAGGACCTGCATTTTTAGAACACATAAAAAACGGCAGGCTTTTTTTCAAATTTGATAATATCCGATTTTTTCCATGGCTTTTGAAAAGGATTGAAAATGCTGGTTCAGGCTGGGAGATAAATTACAATCGATACAGTGCAGAAATCAACAACTCACGATATGTTGAAATTGAATTACCTGGTACGGACAGCGATGGCGATTGTGTTCCCGACTGGTGGGAGGAAAAATGGGGATATGACCCATCTACATGGAACGATCACAAACATATTGATCCAGATGGAGATGGACTGAACAATATAGAGGAATGTTTTACAGATCAATGGAACTCAAGTCCATTCTATGATGACATCTTCCTTGAGTTTGATTGGGTAAAAGCACAGGACCCCAATGCTCCAAACAAACCGTGCTGTACGTTTATATCCAAGATGATTTCTGCATTCGAAAAACATAACATTACCCTTCATGTAGATAATGGAAATCTTGAGGGTGGTGAAGAAATCCCATCTATCTTAAATTTCTCATTTGCAGATTTACGCGATCTGTACTGGAATTATTTTTTACATAACGATTTGAACAATCCAAGAAAAGGAATTTTTCATTACTGTTTGGTATGTGACTACGGCCCAGGGCGTGGATTCGCTTTTGTTGGATGGGACCATCTTGATTCTTTTGAAATATCTGCACAAATGCTACAAAACAATCAGGCATTCTTTAGTAGAGAGCGGTTAATAATTGGCGGTTCCATTCATGAACTAGGTCATACTCTGGGTCTTTTTGTTGATGACCATGGTGGAAACGACAACAAAGTTGCAACATGGCCGTTCACACTTCAATGGTGGAAATATCAGAATTATAAAAGCTGTATGAACTATCGCTATACATACAAAATAATTGATTATTCCAATGGAACCCATGGAAGGGGAGATTTTAACGACTGGGCCGAATTAGATTTTAAATTTTTTAAAAACACACATTTTGAATGGCCTAAGGAATAGATTAGGTATCTCAGTTCTCACTTTCCCGAACAACATAAGGCCAGATGTTGTAGAATCTCTATCATAATCTTTATTAGGTGAAACAAATTATTGAAATCATATTCTGAAAGCGAAATCACGGTTGAATTTAAGAGGGGAAAGTGAGTCTGATATGGAGTTAGATTTTATACGGAAGTTAGTAAAACCGGCTAAAACAAAAATTGTTTTGTTAATTATGGATGGTATTGGTGGTCTTCCTAGAGAGTTGGATAATCTTACTGAACTCGAAGGTGCAAATACGCCAAATTTAGATATGCTAGCAAAAAAGGGAATATGTGGTTTACAACAACCTGTAGGACCTGGAATTACTCCTGGAAGTGGTCCTGGACATCTTGGAGTATTTGGGTATGACCCAGTAAAATATCAAGTAGGGCGCGGAGTGC
>CAYLOF010000113.1:4468-5685 GCA_964385215.1 uncultured Thermoplasmatales archaeon | reverse complement strand
AATCTTCCCACTTTCTTTTGCCAAGAACGATTTCCAGTTCAATTGGTGTTATAATTGGTTTTTTGTATTGAAGGTAATCATCAATTGCAATTCTTGGACATGATGTAGAAACAAAACAATCGACATCCCTAAAACCCTGCAAGGGCATCGATGTAAAATTATCCATTGCAATGAAAAATGATTTTTTACCTAAAGATTCAAGCATGTCTTTGATGTTGTGTGCCAGTTTCATTCGCTGCTGGCCTCTTTTTACACCTATAAGAATTCCAAATTTTTTAGCATTTTTTGAATTAGCGATAGCCCCATATCTCTGTCTTAAAATTGTATCCTTCAAATCTGAAAGTTCCTGTTTTTTTACCGTACCTGAATATGGGTCAGCTGCAATTACTGGTTTTTTCACGCTCAAAAGAAGTCCCACGGGATGAAAGTTACCACTGCCAACAAACAAAAATGAATCTACTTTATCTGCAATACTTGCTCCTGTAGAAAAATCGCATCCTAAGATCTGGCCTTTCGCAGCTATCCTTTTGTCTCCGCCAGAAACAATCGGTGTAAAATTGTGCTTTTTCAAAATGCCCTCTACTGCCTTCAACGTATGCAGATGTTGGGCTGTTGTCACAACTCCAACTGTCGCTCCATCTAAGTAAGTTAGTGATTTTTCGACGACTTGCATTACATCTTTTGACGAAAGAGCATTAACAAAGGCAGTAGGGATCAAATCATTGCCCAAGTTAGGAATAGATGCATGTCCTATTTGAATAACAAACTCGACACCAATATTTTTTAATTCATAATTTGCAATATCGCAGGCACCAAAACACGGATCTGCAATAACTATTATTTCACATTTTATTTCTTTTTTTAAACTATCAATAATTCTTGATGCGCTACTTTTCAATCCCTCAGGGATCTGTAACGCTATCGTTTCATAACCCTTCTTTTTGATTGTCCGTACTGCTTGTTCTAAGTCGATCAAATACCCTGAAATTTTCATTTTTCACCATCATGCACTTTCGAAAGTATCCTTCTGAATGAGTCCATTCTGTCTTTATATGATTCTTTTGATATGTCTATAACAACACAGTTTTCTTCGACAGTAAACGATTCAAACGTTTTCTTTTGATTAAGATAAATCTCCCACCGTCCATCTGATGCAGTCTTTGTTTTGAGCCGCTCTTCAAGCCACTTCTTTGCTATTTCTTCTGGACAGGTGCATT
>CAYLOF010000113.1:0-4368 GCA_964385215.1 uncultured Thermoplasmatales archaeon | reverse complement strand
TCCTTTCGTACAACATCTGTATTTATGTTGTGTGCATGGTAATCAACAGAGATCTTAAGAGACAAAGTGGATTTACCAGTTCCAGTTAGTCCACCTACAATAAAAAGGAGAGGTTTTTTATTTTCAAGATCAAGAGAAAACAATGATGCATAATATTGAGATAAGTCAAAATATTTTTTGGCTGTATCGATCACGTCCTGTTTTTCACCCTTAGGGATATTTGGATCGTTTAACCTGAATCCAATAACCTTTCCCCGAACATATGCTCTGTAACTTTTGTAGAAATTCAACATATCAAAAATACCAACATCTTTGCTTTTCTCGATGTAATTGCTTATCAGGTAGCTTGACAGGTAGGGATGATTCATGTAATCAAGATCCATCGCTAAAAAACCTATATCTGATGCAGCATCACAGTATCTGAATCGCCTATTAAATTCTATACAATCAAAAATGTGTATGTTTTTAGTGGATACAACAATATTTCCTGAATGCAAATCTCCATGACAGTCGTGTATATGCCCCCCTGCGATCCGTTTTTCAAAAATATCTTTTTTTTCTTCGAAGAACTTGCTTGAAATTTTTTTTATATATTTATATGTGTCATTTGGTATAGTGATATCAATCACTGACTCAGTCTGTTCAAAATTTTCGTCAATGTTTTTTTTGACAGCAGCAAGTTCCCCGTAGCTGTCAATTTCTTTAGAATGCTGTTCAGAATTGTAAAAATTAACCAAAATATCACAAATATTTTCAATTGTTTCCTTACCGATTTTTCCCTGTTTCAGCAGATTCGTCATTATTCTGTCTTGAGAAAATTCTTTCATTTTGAGAGCATAATCAACAATCTCTCCGCCTCCGTTTAATTCGAGTTCTCCATTCTTTTGAGTTATTGGTAAAACATCTAGATAAATATCTGGACATAATCTCTTGTTGAGTCTTAACTCCTCTTCGCAGAAATGTTTTCTTTTCTCAATAGTAGAGAAATCAAGGAATCCAAAATCTACTGGTTTTTTCACTTTGTATGCATATTTTCCGGTCAAGGCCACGTAGGAAATGTGGGTTTGTATCACATTTACTGATTTTACGCCGGAGCCGAAAAACTCAGGTTTTTTCAGATTTTCAAGGATATTTAGCGTCTTCATAGAATAAAGGGAAATGCCAAGTTCTTAAAAGTTTTATCTTTAGATACCAAACAAGAGCATCATGGCTCCCACTTGAACAAATAGCAGAAAGAGAACTGATGGAATGTACATTTTGTACATACGTGTGGTCTCTGTCTTCATATATTCGCTGCTAAGTACATTGCACAGATGAATTGGCGAAACAAGATACCCTGCTAACGAGCTAATGAATACTATGCTTGCAAGGCCTATAATGTTAATGCCTGTAAATTCAAAAAATGGCTCCACCAAAGGATATGAAAGTGCCACTGCTCCCAAATTATAGCCTGTTAGCACTCCCAGTAGCACAGGTATGATAATTATTATGACAAGTGCGGGAAATGCCAAGTCACTGATTCCATTTGCGATAACAGCAGGCACACCTGATACTTCAAACATTTCTCTAAATATCATAATACCAAAAATGGCCAGTGAAAGTTTTATTGTTAAAGATTTTTTTATGATGTGCAAGTAATCTTTTATATCTGTGTCTGCAATGAAGTATAGAAGAATAATACTAAAGAAAACTCCGATCAGAAATGACCTTATCTGTGGGAAATCTATGAACTGCAATAACCCATAAAATGCTAAAGGCACTATTGGTGGAAGTATGTAAATTATGAAGGAATAATCTTTTTTGTTTTTCTTCTGCTGTTTTGGAGCATTCTTTATGAATCTTTTAAGGTAGAAAATCCCTATGGCAATTGAAGCTATAAATGCAGGAATATTGACCATTACCAAATAGTAGATATCTATATTGGAAAATTCACTGCTGCATATCAGAATCATTGCCGAAGACATTGGATATATTGCAAACCAGATATGTCTAAACCATACGTTCAGGAAATTTTTCTCATCTTTGCTTATTTTATATTTATTACCTTCCTCATCTATTGTTGGTGCAGAGAACAATGCACCCCCTGGAATTGGCATTAACCCATATATTGCAGGAATTACTCCAAGCGTGCCTCCTTTTGATAAAAATGTTCGCAGACTGTCTATCAATTTTTTAATTGTACCAGTGTCTTGCATTAACTTTGCCAGTATATAAATCAAAGTCATTAAGATTGCAAGTTCTATGGTTTCGGTGTATATTCTGCTAAAATCAAAGTCATAAATAATGGAGTCAAGAGGTTTATCATCGAAATGATACACTATTGCCTCAATGAATGCCTTTGGAATTTTGGCAATGCCTATCTCTCTGAGTGAAAAGATTCCAACAATTAAGGCACCAATAATTAGAGAAAGGCCAAAATTAAACTTCTTACGAATTAAAAGAAGGATAAAAGCAAATGCTATGATTACTCCAATAAGATTCAACATGGCTTGCTCGAAGTTGCATTAATCTGTACTAGTTAAATTCTTTGCACATTTCTCAGCATCTTCAAGTGTTTTTCGAAAATCCAATGTTAAAAATTCATTATCTAGCATAAGTGGTTTTCCGTTTACTATGGTGGTGCAAACGTCGCTTCCTTTTGCTGCATAGACTGCATGAGATACAAGATCGTGCCTTGGCGTCAGATGGGGTTTTTCTAAATCTAGCATTATCACATCTGCTTTTTTCCCTACTTCAATTGATCCAATTTCTTCTCCCATCCTCAGAGCCTCTGCACCACCCAATGTCGCAAAATCAAGTACAGTTTGTGCAGGCAGAACCTTGGGATCCCATCTGTGCTGCTTATGGATTAGGGCACAAAACTTCATGGTTTCAAACATATCTAACGTATTGTTGCTTGCGGCGCCATCTGTACCTAAACTGACTGTAACACCAGATTCGATCATCTCAGGTATTGGTGCATAGCCCCCAGTTGCCATTTTCATATTGCTAACCGGGCAATGGGAAACTTTTGTTTTGGTTTTTTTAAGATCGAGAATCTCATTTTTTGTAACCCATCCACAATGAGCAAGTATCATTTTATCACTAAGAAGGCCATATTTTTTAAGCTGGCCAACTGGCCGTAGGCCATATTTTTTTTGCATATCGTATACTTCGTCACGTGTTTCAGAGCAATGAGTATGCAAAAGAACATCGTTTTTATCTGCAATTTCAAGCGCCTTCTGAAGTAGCTCTGGACCACATGTGTATGTGGCATGGGGCGCAATAACAGGTGTTGCTATCTCGTGGTTCTTCCAACTTTTTACAAATTGTTCACACTTTGTAATCAGCTTGTCATAAGGATATTCTGGGGTTCCAAAATCAATCATTGCAAAACCTAAAAAGGATCTCACTCCGGCATTTTCAGATGTTTTTCCGACGGTATCTTCAAAAAAATACATATCCAGAAATGTTGTGGTGCCTGAAGCGATCATTTCCAGAAGGCCAAGTTCTGTACCAATCTTTGCTGAATTACTGTCAAGATTTGCTTCAGCAGGCCATATTCTTTCTTCGAGCCACTTGTTTAAATTCATGTCGTCCCCATAACCTCTAAGCAAGGTCATTGGGATATGTGTATGAGTATTTATTAGACCAGGTAAAACCAGCTTTTTCCTCCCGTCTATTTTAAAATCTGCTTCTATATAAATAGGTTTTTTAGAGATCTCGGTGATTTTGTAATCTTCAATATAAATGTCTCCCTGCAGCCGCTCCCTTCTCTTATTTTGAGTAAGAATATTGGCTTTTTTGATGAGAATGCTCATATAATCCCTATTTGGTATCGGGTTTTACTTCTGTTCCCTTAGTCCACAGCTCATCAAATTCGCTGTTTAAGTTTTCCACGATTTCCTTTTCTACAGTCCAAAAACCTACCTCGTCTTGCTTAACTGGGCCTGCCAGGATAAGGGCTCGATCGTCTCCGATAATGAAATTCCCTTTTATCTTTGAAGATCTTTTGGCATCTAGTCCTTTAAATATTTCTGCATCTTTAAATCGATTTACCAAAACTTTGGAATTCTTTGGAATTTCTATATCTCCTAGATATTCTGCCATTATCCGGGGATTAGATATTTCCGAGATGTTCCATTTTTTTGCGTGCCTTGAAGCAGGTGCATTTTCAGGTTTCTGTTTCGATCCAAACTCAACTGCAACACCTACTACAACCACACCTATGACAAATCCTATAATCAAGGAAATTATGTCCATCATAATCCGTCCATCCTTTAATATCCATATCTAGCATCATAGATATAATGATTTGGTTTATCATGAATATGAATGATAACATTTATCTTGGATATTTTTATATGGGCAAGTAAAAGCGACTAGGTC
>CAYLOF010000112.1:0-5690 GCA_964385215.1 uncultured Thermoplasmatales archaeon | reverse complement strand
TTAAAACCTTAACAAAATACTCATCAAATTCGAGAACATCTCCACCATTTATCTCGTGTGCAATTATCTTGTACTTTGGTCGGAAATGGCCGAGTGATAAAAGTTGTGACGTTAGTTTTATCATTCCCTTTGGACCATATATGTGTAATGGTTTTTCCCTATCATTTAGTTGCATTGTCTGAACAAGACCCGGGACTCCTAGGAAATGATCACCATGAAAATGCGTGATAAACAGTTTCGATATTTGCATATAGCTAAGATTTGATTTTTGAAACTGACGCTGTGTGCCTTCTCCACAGTCAAACAATAGTATCTCACTGTCTCTTTTGACGGCCACAGCGGATACGTTACGTTTTACGGTTGGCCAGCTACCACCTGTTCCAAGGAATATAATACTTAACTGCGTCATCTAGAAAAGGGATACTGATTTATTGTAAAAGCATTGTGGTTGTTAAACTGTATGTAATAAAAATGATTCAAGACTTATAAATTGCAATTTCGCCGAATATTATTCTAAGTGTAATATGTTTTTATCTCTTATTTAGACAAAGCAAGTTAATGCTGTAGTAATCTTTAATAGGTTATATTTGTTTTCGCAGCTGAACTCCTCTGGGAGTTTGATATAAAAGTTAAGAAACAGGTTGGAGTGATGATAGTATGGCTATAGAAATTGCAGGATATGGATTGGAAGAGCCTTTGCCTCTGCTAGGATTAAGTTTGTGGAATATTATTCTGTTCCTAGTGGTTCTCATAGTAGGCATAGCAGTAGTTAAAATTTTTACTGGGGCCTTTAAAAAATGGATGATCAAAGCGAAAATTACAGAGATACTAGCTGAATTCTCAACACGAATCCTTCGGATGATAATGTACATCTTTGTCATTGGAACTGCTTTGGCATTTCTAGGAATTGAAATAGGGGCTGCTTTAGTAAGTGTTTCTGTTGTCCTTGGGTTTGTTTTAGGTTTTGCACTTGGTGATACGCTGAGCAATATCGCAGCTGGATTTATGGTTGCTATAACTAAACCATTTAAGACAGGAGACTTCGTAACTGCCAATGGTGAAACCGGTACCATAAAAAATGTTGGAATTAGTGTAACGGAACTTGACACAGTTGATAATAAGCGCATAATTATCCCTAACAAACTGGTATGAGGTGGAAACATTACAAACTTCACTCGTCATCCAACTAGAAGGGTTGATTTGGAAATGGGAGTCGGCTATGATGATGATCTCGACCACGTTATCAAAACCACGATGTCTCTTCTTAAAGCAGATAACCGTGTGCTATCAAATCCTGGGCCTCAGGTCGCTGTAAAAGAAATGGCTGATTCAGCCGTTGTCTTTGTAATCCGCCCTTGGGTGAAAACAGAAGATTATTGGGATTTTTTCTTTGACTTTCAGAAGGCACTTAAACAAAAATATGACGAGGAAGGAATATCAATACCATTTCCACAAAGCGATGTCCATTTATTTCAGAATAAATAGATTTCTCGAAATTGCATTCTTGAGTTGCTGAAGAATCTCTCTTGCAAAAAATACAGTTACTAAGCCATAAGAGATCATATCATTTATATTGCACAACTGTTTAGGATGCAGCATCACGGTTATTTTTGATATACAGCAAAATAACGGGTTAGATTGCTATGTGCTCTAAAACTATGATTCTCTATTAACAAGAGGTACCGTTCCCCCAGGGGCAACATGTTCTTATCAGATAAACCAATGACCGCTCTTCCCCCCTCCTTTAAAACATTTGATATGCTCCTAAATGCTCTTTCATACAATTTGTGTATATCCTCTCCTTTTGTTGTAGTGGATTTTCCATAGGGAAGATCAGTAACCACGGCATCGACTTTAGATACATAGTCATTGATGTCGCCAATGTCCAAAGAGGACAACTTGTAATTCTCTATGTTATAAAAATCAAGGTTTTCTCCACATCCTTTAACCATTTTATCCTCTACATCACTACCGACTACTTTTACTCCAATTAGTCCTGCTTCGATTAGTATACCCCCAGTACCGCAAAATGGATCCAAAAGCACATCATTTTTTTGGACAGCAGATAGATTAACCATTGCCCGTGCCAATTTTGGATGTAAGGAAATTGGTGAAAAAAACGGGCGATACTGTGCCTTTCTATTTTCAAATTGACTTCTATTTATTTCCGATACCTTCAGGCCAACATATGCCTTTGAATCTGTAATTAACCCACGTACTTCGATGTCAGGTTTTTCCAAGCTTACTTTTCTGTCCTTTGAATATATTTCCCCCAATGTTTCCACGATATCCTGTGAATTAACTGTATTTGATCTGTTTTTACAACGAATTGCTATTGTACCATTCTTTTCGATTTGAGTGTCTAAAGCGTGTTTTTTTATCTCTTTAGTGTAAATAGGACAAGAAAATAACAATTTATCTATGTGAAAGGTAAAGGAGAGCCTGTTAGATATCCTTTCTATTTTAGGATTTTTAGAAACTGTATCAATAACCAAGACATTCTGATTTGTTTCTATAATATCGTAGTTGATTTTTTCGGCTCTTAAACAGGCAAAAACCTCAGATGTGGGCAAGGTTTCATGCTCCTTGGACAATTCAAATATGAATTTCATAGACTCTACAAGAATGCTCTATTATCTTTTAAATGCAACTTTTATCAGAAGCGGTGTAACTAACGTAGTTACGATTGTTAAAAGAAGTGTAGTGGCCAATATTTGATTTGCAGTATGCCCAGTTAAAATTCCATGTGAAACGGCAGATGTTGCAATAATTAATGCCAATTCCATTCTAGGTATCATCCCAACACCAACTTGCAATGATTCCCCTTTTGTCATGCCTGCAAGTTTTGCCCCTACTCCGCAACCGACTATTTTTCCAATTATACTTACTGCAATAATAACTACGGCTAGCAATCCAATTGATGCAAATGCGGATACATTAACTTTTGATCCCACCCAAACAAAGAATAAAGGAACGAAAAAGCCGTAGCCGATGATTTTTACATCGCTTGCAATTTTTTTGGATCTAACCGTCTGTCCGATGAGTATTCCTGCAACAAACGCACCAATTATACCTGCAATGCCTGCTTTATCTGCAAAGAATGAATAAATGAGAAAAACGGATAGAGATATGCTAAGGAGTGCTTTTGGAAGATGCATTTTTTCTCCGATATCCAATATTTTGTCAATAATTTTCAATCCAAGATATAGAAAGATCAGGAAGAAAATTACAATCTTAATCCCTATCCAGAGAGGAGATTCAATACCCAATACGAATGCCAATAAAATAATACCGATTACATCATCGATGACTGCGCCACCTAAGATTGTTGTTCCCACATCTGTATCTAAAACGCGTAAATCCATTAATGTTCTTACAGTTACGCCTACAGATGTGGCGATAAGGATTAATCCTATTGCAATGCTTTCTTGTAATGAAAAATTAAAGCATAAACCGGCAAGTATCCCCAGAATTAAAGGTAATATCACCCCACCTATGGCTACAAAGGATGATGATCTGCCTACCTTTCGTAATTTAGAAATTCTTGTTTCCAACCCAGATATAAATAACAAAAACAATATGCCCAGTTCAGCTAGAAGTTCAAACTCAGGGGTGTTATAAGCCAACTCTGGTAACTTTACCGTTAAATTAAAAAAAGTGAGTTGCTGCCCATAGAATACCGTCAAGCCAATGGCACCTAGTATCAACCCTGCAATTATCTCACCAATCACCGCTGGCTGTTTATATCTGTCAAACAGGTATCCAAGACCGCGGGCAAATATGAGGGCTAAGGCAACTGAGAAAATTACATCAAACAATAGGTATCAGCCTTCTTCTTCATCTTCTACAAGTGAGTGGTATTGAGTAGCACCATAATATTTCCTAATTAACTGATGTAAGGTAAGTTCTCCAACAATCTTTTTACCATCCAGTACTGGAAGTCTTCTAAGTTCATATTTTACCAGTTTCATCAAAGCATCTATTATTTTATCGTTCGGACTGCAAACTATAACCCTATGGCGCATGACATCCTCTGCTGTTTTTGCGGTTCCATGCCTGATCGAACTAATGTCAGGCATGCCAAAAACATAAGAGGGAAATTTTTTTGGAGCAAGTATGGATAAAATATCATGTTCAGTTATTACTCCAACCAGTTCCTTATCTTCCTTGTTTTTTACCACCCAAACATGGTTCCTTCCACCGAGAATAGATAGAACATGATGAATATCATCTTTTTTTTCCATTAATGGAAGATCCCATACCCTTCTATCCATTAACTTACCGACTTCAAGCTCGTAAAAATCTGATATTAGTTTATCACTCTCTACCATCAAATCATCATAAAGCAAAACCAATATTTAAAAACTACTTACAACCTTTTTTCTGATTAGGAACTCATCTCATATTTATTTCTCTTTCTTTTCGTCTTTCTTCTTTAATTTTTCATCTATCTTCGCTCTGATATTATCTGTTCCCTCAAACCATTTGTCTTTGCCTTCTTCATCAATCTCTCCAGTCATTTTGTCGATTTCATATCTAATGTCATCAGTACCCTCAAACCAATCATGGCTGGTTTTTTTACTATTCCTGTGGGGAATTGTGTTTCCTTTTTCTTCATCACTCACAGACGATATTTCCCTATCTTTTCTAGATCTGCGTATTCTGATTTCCTCGACCTTAGCTCCTTGCCTTGATCCTACATAGTCTTTTTTTTCTGGTCCATGTTGATTCGCTGTTTTTCTTGGTCGTTTACTAGATTTAAACGGAATGGCTTTTTTGTGCCGGGTGCTATTGGTCAAAAATTGTTTTGGCGAATCGCTTGGTTTTTCTCTAGGTTCAATACTTCGTTTTTGCCTAAAATTAACGAACATTATAGCAAATATCAGCACTATCACAGCAATGGCTATAGAAGCATATGGGTTTTGGAGCGTTCTTTCGATTAGACCGGGATTGGCGTTTACCCATATTTTTATTTCTTCCGCATCGGCATATCCTTCTTTTTGCGCTATTAGGAAAAGTTCACTACAATCTTCTGGGGCAATTAAACCTGCACGGCCATTATCATCTGTTTTGTCTACTGATCCTTTACCAGTATGGCTTTGTATTCCTACAGTTGCTCCAGGTATTGGATTTCCTGTTTTGTCTGTTACGAGAACTGAGAATTGCTTGTTTGCATCTACGGTATATCCATCAGGTGTTATGACTAACTGCGATTCGTTTTGTGCTTCTCTTTTAATCACAGAAATGTTTGTAATTGCAGAAGTATATCCCGTTTTAGAAGCAGTTATGGTAAATATAGCATCCTTGGATATTTGTGGTGCAGAAAGAATTATTTCCCTGTTTTCATCATTTTCAGTGATATTGTATTGCTTCCCATTGAATTCTATTAAAACGTTGATAAGATATGGAGATGTATTTTCTAAGTTTGGATCATATACACTTACTGAAAAATTCTCGCTTTCGTATACCTCTTCTGCAACATCTATGATTAGTTGTTTTTCCTGCGCACTTACCTGGTAGGGTATAAATATGGATAATGCAATAATTAATGTGAGTAATGTAGAAATGTAGTTACTTCCCGTTACTAAATGTGTTTTTTTCCTCATTAGCCACCTTTTGTCTTAGAGTGTTATTTTGCTAGGATGCTTTACGATATATTTATGTTTTTTTGAAAAGTGTTGCGCTTCCTG
>CAYLOF010000111.1:3156-5695 GCA_964385215.1 uncultured Thermoplasmatales archaeon | reverse complement strand
ATTTAGGAGGAGGTGTAAGAAAATTATGATGAATGGACAACAGCCAATAATAATATTAAAAGAAGGAACAAAACGAGAAAGAGGTAAAGGAGCTCAAGCAAACAACATCATGGCAGCAAGAGCGATATCTGACGCTGTGAAATCAACCCTTGGCCCAAAGGGAATGGACAAGATGCTTGTTGATTCTATGGGCGACGTTGTTATAACAAATGATGGTGCAACAATTTTGAAGGAAATCGATGTGGAGCATCCGGCTGCAAAAATGATAGTTGAAGTTGCTAAATCGCAAGATGAAGAATGTGGTGACGGAACTACTAGTGCAGTAGTATTAACAGGTGAGCTCCTAAAACATGCAGGGGATCTACTCGAACAAAACATCCATCCAACTGTTGTATGTGGTGGATATAAATTAGCAGCTGACAAAGCAATAGAAACATTAAACAAGATGTCCATGACGGTAAAAGCAGATGACAAAAAAACTCTCATAAATATAGCTATAACATCCATGGCAAGCAAAGGTGCCAGTGGTGAGAAAGACAAACTCGCAGAAGTTGTTGTAGAGGCGGTGACAAGTGTTCAAGAAAAGATTGACGGTAAAATATTTGTCGATCTTGACAACATCCAAATACAGAAGAAACAGGGCGGAGGCATAGCAAACACTGAGATAATCGAGGGCATTATTCTGGACAAAGAACGAGTACATGATGGAATGCCAAAGAACATTAAACATGCAAAGATAGCGCTTGTAAATGCAGCGCTTGAAGTGAAAAAGACAGAAGTAGATGCTAGAATTCAGATACAGGACCCAGCTCAATTACAGGCTTTCCTTGATGAAGAAGAGGGAATGCTTAAGAAGATGGTCGAAAAAATCAAAAAGAGTGGAGCAAATGTTCTCATTTGTCAAAAGGGCATAGATGATATTGTACAGCATTTCTTGGCAAAAGAAGGCATCTATTCCGTAAGACGTGCTAAAAAAAGCGACTTGGAAAAACTGTCAAAGGCAACTGGTGGAAAAATTGTTGCAAATCTTGATGGTCTAACCTCAAAAGATCTTGGTAACGCGGGAAGCGTAGAAGAGAAGAAAATCGGCGATGACAAGATGACATTTGTTACAAATTGTAAGAATCCAAAAGCAGTATCTATTTTGATACGTGGAACAACAGACCACGTCGTCGATGAACTCGAAAGAGCACTACACGATGCACTTTCAGTTGTTAAAGTGGCACTTGAAGATGGTAAAATGACTGCTGGTGGAGGAGCAGCTGCAATAGAAATAGCAATGTCCCTTCGAGACTATGCACCAACAGTCGGTGGAAGAGAACAAATGGCAATCGAAGCATTTGCAAAGGCAATAGAAATTATACCAAAGACACTTGCAGAAAATGCAGGACTTGACCCAATTGACATGATGCTTGAAGTAAGAAGTCAGCACAAAAAAGGTAACAAGCATGCTGGGGTCAATGTGCTCGATGGAAAAGTAGATGATATGTTTAAAAACAAAGTAATCGAGCCACTTCGCGTAAGTCTTCAGGAAATCGAAGCATCCTCAGAGGCTGCAACGATGATACTTAGAATAGATGATGTCATTGCATCAAGAGGCGGAGGAGGAGCACCACCTGGTGCTGAAGGTGGAATGCCAGGTATGGGCGGTATGCCGCCAGGTATGATGTAAGAATACATCACACCTTTTCTTTTTTTATTTTTTATGGGGCCATGACTACTAAAAAATCTAAAAGTACAAGGAAACAAAATTCTGAAAAAATAATCGATACTTTAGAAAGAAAACTAAAGAAAAGAGATGGAGAATTAAAGAATATAAAACAGGATTTAAAAGAAAAAGAAGACAAATTACTGCGCAGCTATGCAGATCTTCAGAACTATCAAAAGCGGGTAGGAAAAGAATTACAGATAAACAAAATGGAACTTAAGAAAAAATATCTTACGGAATTGATCGATATTAAAGAATTGTTAATAAGTGCTTATGAAGATAGTAATCCAAAAAAAGGTTTAAAACTTATAATAAGTAATTTGGATAATTTTTTTGAAAAAGAACAAATAAAATATATAGACTGCATTGGAAAAACATTTGATCACAATATCCATCATGCAGTCAATACAATAGAAAAAGATGATTGTGAAGATGAAACAATAGTGGAGGAGGTAAAAAAGGGATATCTATTGAATGATACTCTCCTAAGACCTTCTCAGGTTATTGTTGCCAAAAGGAATGAAAATAGATAAGAGGTGAGATGAATATGGGAAAAATAATTGGTATTGATTTAGGTACCACAAACTCTGAAGTAGCCGTAATGGAAGCAGGTAAACCAACTATTATCAAAAGTGCTGAAGGACAAACCTATTTCCCATCTATTGTTGCAATTACAAAAGACGGCGAAAGGATTGTTGGCGAATCTGCAAAACGTCAGGCTGTTACAAATACAGAAGGCACTGTCCATCGTATAAAACGGAAGATGGGATCTGGAGAAAAAGTTACACTTCACGGCAAGGAATATACCCCAGAGCAGATATCTGCGTTTAT
>CAYLOF010000111.1:0-3056 GCA_964385215.1 uncultured Thermoplasmatales archaeon | reverse complement strand
AAAAAGTTACACTTCACGGCAAGGAATATACCCCAGAGCAGATATCTGCGTTTATTTTGCAGAAAATAAAGAAAGATGCGGAAGAATTTTTAGGAGAAACTGTGACTGATGCAGTAATTACCGTCCCTGCATATTTCAATGATGATCAGCGCCAGTCTACAAAAGATGCAGGTGATATTGCTGGACTTAATGTAAAGCGGATTATCAACGAACCTACTGCTGCAGCCCTTGCCTATGGTCTTGATAAAGAAGGCGATCACACGATGGCTGTGTATGATTTTGGTGGTGGGACCTTTGACATCACCCTTATGGAGGTCGGTGACGGTGTCTTTGAGGTGTTATCTACAAATGGAGATACCAAACTTGGTGGAACAGACATGGATCAGGCACTTGTAGATTATATGGCTAGTGAGTTCGAGAAAGAACACGACATGGATCTAAGGGAGGATCCAAAATCCCTTCAGCGACTTTTCGAAGCAGCAGAGGATGCAAAAAAGGAACTTTCATCAAAACTTCAAACTGACATTAATTTACCATACATAACAGTAATTGATAAAGAACCTAAACATCTTGAGATGAAAATCACACGTGCCAAATTTGAGGAACTTATTTCAACCTTAGTAGACAAAACAAGTGGACCATGTAAGCAGGCATTAAAAGATGCAAAGCTCAAACCAGCAGACATCACTCATGTTGTACTTGTTGGTGGAACTACAAGGATGCCCATTGTACGAAAAAAGGTAGAAGAACTTTTTGGCAAAAAGCCCAAACGCAATGTTGACCCTATGGAATGCGTAGCAATAGGGGCAGCCATACAAGCAGGTGTGTTATCCGGCGATATTGATAAAGACATAGTACTTCTTGACGTTACCCCTTTAACACTCAGCATCGAAACTCTTGGTGGGATAGCAACTGAACTTATAACACGCAACACGACAGTTCCAACAAAAAAAAGCAAGATATTTTCCACAGCTGCAGACAATCAACCAAGCGTTGATATCAATGTACTGCAAGGAGAGCGGCCAATGGCTGCAGATAACAAAAGCCTCGGACGTTTCCATCTTAATGGAATACCTCCTGCCCCACGTGGAATACCTCAAATAGAAGTGACTTTTGATATTGATGTTGATGGGATAATAAGCGTCACAGCGAAGGACCAGGGAACAGGTAAAGAACAGTCTATTCGGATTACAGGTTCAACTAAACTCTCAGATGATGATATTGAAAAGATGAAAAGAGAGGCAAAAGAACACGAGGAAGAAGACAAAAAACGAAAAGAAAAGGTAGAGATACGTAACAACGGAGATGCACTAGTACATACCACGCAAAAAACGCTTGATGAGCTTAAGGAAAAACTTTCTTCGGAAGATAAGGAAAGCATAGAAAAGGGATTAAAAGAGCTAAGAGAGGCTTTATCTGGCGACGATATGGATAAAATAAAAGAAAAAACCGATGCCTTATCAAGTACAATCCAAAAAGCATCTACTGCAATATATCAGCAAGCTGCAGCTGCACAGCAGGCAGCACAACAGCAACAGGCTACCTCCGGTGGAGAAGGGGGACAGCCTTCGGGCGATGACAAAACCATAGATGCAGAATACAAGGTAAAAGATAAGAAAAAGAAAACTGATAAGAAAAAAGATTAAAACGATTTATGTTTGAAAGTGGATAGATTGTCAAATGTACAAAATCTATCTATTCTTTTATTTTTAGTTGTTTTTTAATGTTAAAATCACTTCCATCTAGTAGCTATGGTAAAATGAGGACAGTCACTAGGAAAATATTCTCAAAGTTTATATTGAACAAAAGCATAAAGACTAGATGAAGGTGAAAGCAGAATGCCAGTTGGTTTCATTTTGATAAAGAACAAGCCAGGGAAGGAATTTTGGATATATAGTAGACTTTTAAACGAGCCGGAAATCAAAGAAGTATACCCTATTTTTGGGGAATATGACTTTCTTGTTAAGATAGTGGCAGGTGACTTTGAAGCTATTGGGAAGATTGTAATTAATAAGATTAGAATCATAGATGGCGTTATAGACACCATAACGCTAACAGAAGCACAAATTCCTAAACAATAGGTTGTAACGAAAATACCTCACTAGTGCATATGCAACTACTTATTCACCAGAGAACAAGGCATATTAAAAGTACTTTGTTTTGAAAGAGATTAGGAGATGAGATGCACCATGAAAATTTCAAAACGAATTGAAAAAAAATTAGACGCTGCAGTTATTTATGGAATGTCAGGCTCTATAGTTTTTTATTGGTTTTGGGTGATATTCTCCATTTAGAAGATTTCCTTTTACTATTTTACATAGGGAAATGAAATCTAGCAATTTCTGCATACCGCCTGTGAAAACAAACTGATTCAAAAAGGAAATGTTTAAAAATATGATTAAATAATTAGGATGCAATAGAAATATGGTAGAAAAAAAAGAAGTTTTGTACAGTAGTGATATTGAAATAGCCTTAGCTACAGACGCCGTGGATCGCATAGAAGAGCACTGGCTAAAACAGATTGGAATATCCGACGAAGACTATCTTTACATCAAAAAGGAGGAGAACCATCTTGTAATAGGCAAAGCAGAAATAGAATTTATTGAATAGAGCTGATCATTAACCCACGTATATTTTAGTTCATACAAAATTAAACCAATTTAGGACATTGACAAATTATTGTTTTATTTTCAGGAGGTAGATGCTGAAAATTTGAGAGATGGGAAAATACAAATCATCTAAAAATATAACATTTCGATCTCAAAGGAAAGAAAACATTATCAATGAATTGTGTATGTCTAGAAGAGCAAGCATCAAAAAAGCTGTCTATTACACCAATGATATGCGGATGTGATCTAGAGGTTATGATTAGGGCCTTCCAAGCCCTCAGCCCGGGTTCGATTCCCGGCGTCCGCACTTGATAAAACACATTTATCTGCAGGGGTAGCCAAGCCTGGCCAACGGCGCAGGACTTAAGATCGCATATGTCTGAAATAAGGGTTCGATGGGACATCCTGTCTCGAAGGAGTCCAAGGGTTCAAATCCCTTCCCCTGCA
>CAYLOF010000110.1:0-5798 GCA_964385215.1 uncultured Thermoplasmatales archaeon | reverse complement strand
AAGTGAATTGATACCTCCCGATTCTCCAATAGATTTGATAATAAAACCTGAGTATAAAGCATCTCCAACAGGATTAATTGGTTATTTAACACTAGAGATACACAATCCAACAAAGCTGACTTTAGCAGCAAAAGATGTCACAGTTTACACATATGCCACCTCAAACAATGAAAGGCAACTAATAAGTAAATGTGAGATAGAAGATAGCATAGTCGAACCAGAAAACATTACATATCTCATAGGAGAAAAAATTATACCTTATTCTAATTTGTTTACCCTAAGTCAAGGGACGCTTTTTCCCGGGGAAATACTATTGCTGGTTCGAGGAAACTTAACGATACCCGGGATTGATCAATCAATCTGGATAGGCTTCGGCGGGTACAACGACATGCATCCATTTACCTAAGAAATTTGCTTTTGAGATGAAAACACTTGGGTATGGCAGTATATGTCATGTTCCAACACAATCTAATTTCAGGATGACACTTACTAAAGATCCAACTATTTTATCAGCAACTGTTTTTTGGGTGATGCTTCTCTGTTCAAAAGATTAAAATGTTCGAACTAATGATGAAAACATCATCTGTCCAATAATAATTGTAATCGTGAGAACGATTACTGCTGTTGGCATCATTTTTCCCAGAGAACACATATATTCTGCCTTATCGTCGCCCTCATCAATGCCGTTGGTAAATCTAGTTAAAAGAATGACAAGTTCGATGATATAGATGCCTACCACTAGAACAAAGTATTCGGGTCGAACATTTTCTAATGTAAATGCTTCACTGACACTTGCAAGCACAGTTGAAGAGCCCATGGTGCCTTCAGTTGGAAATTTACTGGCCATGGATTGAAGAATTTTCGAGATCAGCTTAGTGATAGCAAGAGTAACACCAGCTATTAATGGGGCAAAGATCGCAGCAGTTGATCTCAATGTGGAGGTAAGAGAGTAAAGCGTGTCTTTTATTTTGCTTTCAACCTGTTGCAGTTCTTTAAGATGGTCGGCTATACGAATGATGGAAATACTTGCCGACCTCTGACTTTTCTGAATGCCTTCCACAAACAAATGCATTATCGCTCTGATACGATCTGAATAGACATATCTCAAGGATCCGTATTCTGGGCTGAATAATGCATCGCTAATGTTAGTGTGCATTGCTGCTAGATTGTATCCAGTTTGACTGAATACTTCTGCAATTTCTGCGCCTTTCATGGTTTTTGCTGCATATATAAAACTTTTCTCAGGTGATTTTTCCTCGCTGATTCTTTTACCAAGTATGTAAAGTGCATCACCAAATTCCCTTTCAATCTGTTTGATATTGTCTCTTATTTTTTTGTAGGGGCGATACACACTTAGGCTGTAAAGCGTAATTGTTGTAGCAATGCCCCATATGATGAATAGAGTTACAGGGAAATAACTGTTCAGACCCGCAGGATTGGACACAAAGTTTAGAATGTCATTTGATGAGTTGTTTCCTATACATATTGGAACTATCATGGAAAAAATGCCAGGTAAAGCAATCAATAACCCAACGGCTACAGATATAATCAATCCTTTGTGTTTATTAATGTTCACTAAATCAGGATGATCGCTAGGTATGTTGGGAGGGTTAAACGTTGCTGGTCTGGAAAGGAGGATTTTACGAGTATATAAAAATATAAACAGAGGAAGAATGATATCGTACAGTAGGAAAACCTGGAAGATTGTAATTTTCATACCTATTAACCCAGCGGCAGGTAGCATAGCGATGACGGAAAGAGGGATCATAATCCCTATTGAATAGATGAACATTGTAGGTTGATGTAGCTTGCTGGCAAATTTATTCATCAGATCTCTGGTGCCATCCAACCCTACGTCAAGAGCTCTGTTAAGTGTAATTATTCGTTGTGCTTCTTCTGACTCGTGGATTGAACTTCGTATTAAATGCAACGCCCTTTTAAAATGCTCACTCCATTTTCCCCAGAAATTTGCAAAACTTATGAATGCATCATCAATTCCATAATATACTCTTATCTCCATATCCCAAAGCATTTTACGAAGCTCTTTCACTAAAGAGGTGGATGATTCGGATGTTGCAAATTTTATGCTATTTTCAAGATTAGGTACTAACTTTAGATACATTACAAGATAACTTAAAACTTCAGGGACGTCTCCAAGAGAATGGATTTTGATGTAGCGGGCATACGTTTTAGGATAATTGGCTAACAAATTCATTATGGTAAGTGGGAAAAAAATCGAAGTAGCAATCATGAGAAGCAATGTTAAAACATCAATCGCTCCGATGTTTGTACCATATGAAAATATAATAATTATATCTATTATGAAAACAGAAATAAAAGATATTAATGCCCCTGCATGGGCAAAAATTAGTATGTCGCGCGGCTCAACGTTTAATCCTGTAAAATTGAGATTATCTATATATTCTTGAGTGAAGTATTTTTTGATTTTTTGTTGAGTTCTACTGTTGTCCACTGTCATCCATGAAAAATATTTCTTTGCAAATGCTGTTCCTTTTTCAAACCAGTGCGTGTCCTCTTTCATAGTACTATTCTTCCGATGTATTCTTTGAACCATTCCAGCCATTTTCTTCTTATCTTGTCATAGTTTACTTCACCATCTTGCAATTTACTTTCCTCAATAAACATCCAAAAAGCGTTGTTGGCATCTCTGGATACATGTGCTTCTAACAACTCTTCATTGTCTTTGCTGTAATCAACTAGGGTTTTTTTGATGAAAGTTCTGAGTTTTATATTTTGAAGAGCTTTTTCTACAGTAATCCCCCATTTCTTAGCAATGTTCCCTATTATCTCTGACTGTCCCATATCAAGTAGATTTGTGGGAGTTAGCTCGTCTTTCTTTGTGTTGTATATCATTACATCTTGAAAAACACTGTCAGGTTCTGGATCAACGGTCCATCCTGTTTTTGTGATTTCTGACATCTGCACAACTCTTCGTTTACGTTCTATTCCTCCTTCTGATCTGATGGGAGCGGCAACTACTACGGAATCTACCGCTTTAAATGATGTTGGCGGTATGCCGATATCATAGACAACTCGTTCATAGACATCTCTGGTTGTGGATCCATGTATCGTTCCCATGATTAAATTGCCTGCAGCACCAACTCTCATGGCCTCAAATAGGACCTTGGCTTCAACGCCGCGAACCTCCCCTAGTATTAAGACCGATTCGCCAAGACGCAGAGCAGTTCTAAGAGCATCAGTTGGATTGATTTCTGCGGAATTTGAACCTGAAGATATTGATTTAGTAATTAATGACTGTATCTTGTATCCATGTTTTTGAAGGATCTCTACGGGTATCTCGGATGTGTCTTCAATAGTAAGGATTCTAAAACGCTGAGGGATTTCTAGGATCAGCGCGCTAAGAAGAGATGTTTTGCCAGATCCACGACTTCCTGCTATGAGAAGGGATGCTTGGCCATCGATTAAGAAACTTAAAAATCCAGCAGCAGTTGGAGAAATCATCTTGTTTGCTATAAAATGTGCAAGAGTCCATGGTTTCTGTCGATGTTTTCTTAATGCAAAAGCGATGCCATGTGGAGTAAGAGGATTGCTGATAGCAGTCACACGGGTATGATAATTCTTAAGGTCCATGTCCATTACGGGTGAGGCTTCAGAAAATGCTCTTCCACTCAGAGCTCTAAAACGAGATGCAAGAGTGTCTATGTCGCTAACGGACAAATATACATTTGAAGTATATTCTTCTCCATCTACTACAAGATGTAATGGGTTGTTGGTTACAGGTGCATTTACATAGATGTCCTGTATTCTAGAATCCAGTAAAATGTCCTCAAGTATCCCAAAACCTGCAGTATAGCGAGCGAAAATGTCAGACAGAAGTTCAATCCTACTTGCATTGATGTCAAATTCCCCTTCCTTAACAAGTTTAGTTATGACTTGTCTCCCAAAATGTTGAAAATATTCTCTTGCAGTATTCGCATCCATAAAAGAAGTGTCCTTGGGTCTATGGTGGGAAAGATGTCGTTTAACCTTTTCCAATAGATATATCTCGCTACGTGGCAGATCATACTCAGGAGGGATCATAAAATAGAGTTTCTCAGGTCGTGTCCTAAGCATATATAGCGAGATGTTTATTGGCCTTCCTCCCTTACGTTGCACTTCGTAGGACTCTGAAAAAACAGCATCTGGTGGCGGATTAAGTTGAACGTAGGAATCTATGAAACCTGGTCTGACATGTGGTCTTATGTATTTGGCATAAAAGAATTCGCTGTCAATTGTTTTTTCTGTGGCACGTCGTCTGAATTCAGCTTTTAATATCATCTCAGAAACGATATCGTTGTATTTTCTGTGACAATCGATACATCTTTTGTCTGTATATTTTTTCCTTTTCACAATTTCTTCAAGATTCAGCAAAGCTTTGATAGGATCGGTCCTAGATAATTCAATTATTTTTCTTATTTCCTCGTGCCTATCTCTACTGCATTTCGCACATATATCAATTTTTTCACTTGATGGTTTCAAATCACCGTATACACTTATCCCGTCAATAAAGCGTGCTAATTCTTTGATGGTGTCCAATTCCTCTCCTTTGAAAACTTGGACAAGAGCATTATTAAGTATGATTGCATCTATGCCATGTTCTGTTTGAAGTATTCTAAGAATATTTGACCTGCAGTTTTTGTCAAATATCGTAGAGTTTCCAACGCTGCATCGCCGGCAATCAATGGTCAGCGTCTTATTATCTGCTTTCGTTATGACATCATATGAACAGAGATCTTCCCCCATGAATTTCACTCCTCGCACACAAAATATATAAAGTTACAATATATATTTTTCTAAATTAAAGATGGGGAATTTAAAGTTGAAAAAACATGTTTCTGAAGTTGCAGAAAACTCTTTAGGAAAACAATATGTGCTGGGGAGAACGGAGAAGGTTTCACGAGGAGCGTTAAACATAGGTCGGTATTATGCTTTGGATTCATCTCTGGGTGCAGAGGTTTATGTAGATATCTTACGCCCACACATAGCTTTAATATGTGGTAAACGTGGTTACGGAAAATCCTACACGATGGGTGTTTTTGTAGAAGAAATTGCGCGACTTGACGAAGATGAAAAGAACAATCTTGGAGTTGTTGTTATTGATACGCTCGGTATTTTTTGGCCAATGCAGTTTCCAAATATCGATGATGTAGAAGAACTGAGCAGATGGAATGATACCCCTAAAGGCGTGGATATAAATCTTCTTGTACCTAAAAAATTTGTCAATGAGTATAGATCAAAAGGGATTGATGCTCATAGTTTTTCCATCAGAACGTCAGAACTATCGCCTTTTCATTGGTGCCAACTTTTCAACGTTAAATATACTGACCCATTTGGAATTGTTCTGACACGTGCGGTCCTTAAAATGCAATCAGAATCAAATAGATTTTCTATTCAAGAATTGTTGGAATGTATCAAAGGAGATGAAAGAAGTAATGATACTGTTTGTGGTGTTGCTGAAAATTTCCTTACCATGGCAGAATCATGGGGTATTTTTGATAGAGTAGGAATTGGTGTTAATGAAATTGTAACACGAGGAGGCATAGCGATTCTTGATATTAGTCACTTGTCTGATCAAGTTCTAAAGGTCATAGTAACAAGTCTTGTCGGTGAAAAAATCTATGAAGCACGTGTACAAGAACGTAAGATTTACGAGTTAAAAAAAATGGGGCATGACATAGAAGAAAATGGAATTCCTATGGTGTGGTTGGCAATTGATGAAGCGCAACTTTTCTTACCAGATGGCAAAAATAGCCTGAGTAAAGATGTTTTTATCAATA
>CAYLOF010000109.1:2564-5842 GCA_964385215.1 uncultured Thermoplasmatales archaeon | reverse complement strand
TCAATATCCATTCTTTGGATACTCGGAACGATGTATTTCATTGGATATTCGCTTAACATTATGACTATTATGGTCACAAGCCTTACCATAGGAATTGGTATTGACTATGCTATCCATGCAACACAACGATTCAGGCTTTCTGCAGATAAAACTGGTGATGTAAAAAAAGCAGTGTCGGAAACCATTGGGCACACAGGTGGTGCATTGCTCATCTCAGCACTTACAACTGCGGCGGGTTTTGGTATACTTATTCTTGCACCAATGCCACCAGAACAACAATTTGGTGTGATAACTGCTATGACGGTTACATATTCCTTTATAGCGTCTATATTTGTACTTCCACCTGTCCTCCTGTTTTGGGGGAATCAGAGAAAGAAGAGAAGAGGATACATTATTTCAGCAAGAAAGCATAAATCAAAGTAAAAATGATAAAACTCATTTCTGATAGTATTTTCTAGGATGTCTTTACCTTATTATTTTTATGATATAATTATACCAAATATTTATGTATGGTACCTTTATACCACGTAGCTGTCTCAGTATGTGCTCCTAAAGGGGCACCATCTATGTAGATGTGAGACAAATGAGTAGATAACATTTCATATATGTAATGTAGAGGTGAAGATAATGAGTGAGACAAAACAAAAAATATGGAAATCGATAGACGGCAATACAGCCGCATCTCATGTCGCGTATGCGTTTAGTGATGTAGCTGCTATTTATCCCATCACGCCTTCTTCCCCAATGGGGGAGATGATAGATGCATGGTCTGCACAAGGGAGAAAAAACATTTTTGGTCAACAGGTAAAGGTTTCAGAAATGCAATCAGAAGGCGGAGCTGCAGGGGCAGTCCATGGCTCCTTAAGTGCTGGTGCATTTACATCAACCTTTACTGCTTCACAAGGATTATTGTTAATGATTCCAAACATGTATAAGATATCAGGAGAAATTATGCCTGCTGTTTTCCATGTGGCTGCTAGAGCAGTTGCAGGTCAGGCATTATCAATTTTTGGTGACCATCAAGATGTTATGGCCACACGTGAAACAGGTTTCTCCCTTCTTGCATCAGGTTCAGTTCAAGAAGCAATGGATTTAGCACTTGTTGCACATCTGTCTACTATTAGAGCTAGCATTCCATTTGTACACTTTTTTGATGGGTTTAGAACATCTCATGAGATTCAAAAAGTTGAGATGCTTGATTACGATGACATTCCTGATCTCGTGGATTGGGATGCCATCAACCGGCACAGAGAACGTGCATTGAATCCCGAGCATCCACATTTGAGAGGAACAGCACAAAATCCTGACATTTATTTCCAAGTTAACGAAGCTGCTAACAAATATTATCAAGCAGTTCCAAAGATTGTTGAAGAAGAAATGGAAAAAGTTAGCAAGTTAACAGGAAGATCTTATCATCTTTTTGATTATGTTGGAGATCCTGAGGCTGAGCACATTATCATTATGATGGGATCAGGAGCAGAGGCCGCAGAAGAGGCAGTTAACTATCTCAACCGAAAAGGTGAAAGAATAGGGCTTGTAAAAGTCAGGTTATATAGGCCATTCTCAGTAGAACATTTTTTTAAGACAATACCAAAAACGGTAAAACGTATGGCAGTACTTGATAGGACAAAAGAGAATGGTTCGTTTGGCGAGCCGCTCTATGTTGATATTTCAGCTATGTATCAAAACAAACATGAAGATATGTTCATTGTTGGCGGGCGGTATGGACTTGGTTCAAAGGACTTGACGCCTTCAATGGTTAAGGCAGTCTTTGACAATCTTAAACTAGCCGAACCAAAAAACCATTTTACTGTAGGAATTGAGGATGATGTCACATTTACATCACTTCCAATAAAAGAAGAGATTGATGCATCACCCAAGGGTCTTGTGCAATGTAAATTCTGGGGTCTTGGTGGAGATGGGACCGTTGGTGCAAACAAAAGCGCAATCAAAATCATTGGAGATAACACCGACATGTATGCACAAGGGTACTTTGCATACGACTCAAAAAAATCCGGCGGAGTTACAATCTCCCATCTTAGATTTGGTAACGCTTTGATACAATCTACTTATCTCATTAACACAGCAGATTATATTGCCTGTCACAATCCAGCTTATGTTGACAAATACAATCTGCTTGAAGGGATAAAAGAAAACGGTACATTTGTTCTGAATTGCGCATGGACTCTTAAAGAAATGGAAGATCATCTACCTAATTCATTGAAGAAAATCATTGCAGAAAAAAACCTCAAGTTTTACACTATAGATGCAGTGAAAATTGCAGAAGAAGTAGGTCTCAGCGGTCGTATAAACATGGTCATGCAAACGGTGTTTTTCAAACTGGCAAATGTACTTTCTGTAGATGATGCAATCAAATATTTGAAAGAAGCAATTGAGAAAACCTATGCGAAAAAGGGAAAAAATATTGTAGAGATGAATTGGAAGGCAGTTGATGCCGCACTTGATAACATTAACGAGATAAATTATCCTAATTCCTGGGCACAACTAGCTCCCAAAAATGAAAAAGAGGTAGACGAACCTGATTTCGTGAAAAATGTAATGAAGCCAATGATTGCTCAACAGGGGGACAAACTTCCAGTGAGCGCTTTTACACCCGGCGGATTTTTCCCTACTGCTACCTCAAAATATGAAAAACGTGGCGTTGCAATTAACATTCCTGAGTGGATAAAGGATAACTGTATTCAATGTAATCACTGTGTTATGGTCTGTCCACATGCAGCAATAAGGCCTGTGCTAGTGACAGAGGAAGAATTGAAAAATGCACCTGAGGGTTTTGAAAGCAAGAAAGCGACTGGTAAAGATATGGATGATTTATCTTTTAGAATTCAGGTTTATCCGGAGGATTGTACAGGTTGTGGTAACTGTGTCGATGTCTGTCCATCTAAAGAAAAAGCACTTATTATGAAGCCTCTTGCTACGCAGATGGATAAACAGATTCCCTTAAGAAAATATGCAGAAAAAATTCCAATTCGTACGGGAAGTTTCAATAAATTTACTGTGAAAGGATCACAGTTCCAACAGCCACTGCTTGAGTTTTCTGGAGCTTGTGCCGGGTGTGGGGAAACACCATATCTAAAAGTGATAACCCAGCTCTTTGGAGATAGAATGATCATTGCTAATGCTACTGGATGTTCCTCTATTTGGGGGGGCTCTGCACCAGCTATCCCATTTACAGTTAACAAAGACGGGCATGGCCCTGCTTGGGCAAATTCCCTTTTTGAGGATAATGCAGAGTATGGTTTTGGTATGGTGCTTGC
>CAYLOF010000109.1:0-2464 GCA_964385215.1 uncultured Thermoplasmatales archaeon | reverse complement strand
GATATTGGATATGGTGGTCTTGATCACGTCCTTGCAATGGGTGAAGATATCAATATATTGGTGCTTGATACGGAAGTATATTCCAATACAGGCGGTCAAGCATCAAAGGCAACGCCTATAGGTTCAGTTGCAAAGTTTGCCGTGTCAGGTAAAAAAACCAAGAAAAAAGATCTTGGGCTCATGGCAATGACCTATGGATATGTGTATGTGGCATCCGTTTCAATGGGTGCAAATAAAAACCAAATGATGAAAGCGTTAAAAGAAGCAGAATCGTATCCAGGCCCGTCTCTAATCATTGCTTATGCTCCTTGTATAAATCATGGGATAAAAGCTGGTATGGGGAAATCTCAACAGGAGGAGAAACTAGCAGTTGAATCAGGTTACTGGCCACTATATCGATATGATCCGCGTCTTGCAGAAGAAGGTAAAAACCCATTCCAGTTGGATTACAAAGAGCCAGATGGTACATTGCATGATTTTATAATGGGTGAAGTTAGGTATAATTCGCTTACGCGGTCATTTCCTGAAGAGGCAAAGAAGTTACACAAAAAACTTGAAGAAAACGTTGGCTCCCGATATAAAAAATATAAGGCAATGGCAGAAAAATAATTTCTGCCTTTTTTCATTTTTTCTGAAAAGAATGTTCCTATGTTTAGATAGATTTTAATAAATCTTCATATGTTACAGGGATTTGCTGTATGCCACATGCAGGGTTATTTGAAAAGGTACTATGGGGGCAAGATAGGAAATGATAAGAAAGAAGTTAAAAGAATTGGATGAGTACATTAAAAAAATCGATGAAACTAAGCCGACAGAATTTCTTGAGACATCCATGAAACAAATTGAAGAGGAGATAAAAGAGACCTCTACTGATCAATTAGAATTAGCAGATGCGTTTCATAAAGATTTGATTGCATTGATAGAGGGTTATACTAAAAAGGAAACATATGAATCAGTAATCATTAACCAGCTGTATAATGTCATTATCAATTTTTCGAGACGTGCTGCAATTGAACATAAAGCGGTGTCATTGGGCATTGATGGAACTCTGTATAAAAGAGAGATGGGTTTTCTTTTCAAAGGTAAAAGATAGGAATTAACATTATCATTGCAATTGGATGTGATTGTTTTTCCTAAGCAAAAAAAAGAAAGTACTTATTGCCAACATATAATATGCGGCAAACAAAGTGGGAAGTTTGGAAATGTTTTTGCAACATAGATGTGCGAAAGACTAATTTAGCAGATTGTCATTCAATATATGTTGGTGCACTCATTTGTTAAGAAGGGCGAGGAAAGTAGCGGATATAATCAATCATTCAAGAGAAATTCATATTGTAACTCATATTGATGCTGATGGCATAACGGCAGGAGCTATAGCATCTCAGACATTAAAACGGTTGGGTAAGCAGCATTCCATAGAGTTTGTAAAACAGCTTGACAAAATGGTTGTAGAGCGGTTAAAAAATGAGAGTCACGAACTTGTCTGGTTTACAGATCTTGGAAGTAGTATCAGCACAAACTCTCCTGATATCAATAAGGTAATTACCGACCATCACACCTGCCCAAAAGATTCAGATTTGCCTTTTCATTTGAACCCTCATCTTTTCGGTTATGATGGCGGATTTCAACTAAGCGGGGCAGGAGCTGCATATCTTGTTTCTAAATCCATTGACAAAAAAAATATGGATTTGTCTTTTCTTGCAATTGTTGGTGCTTGTGGCGATCTTCAGGATAGAAAAAACCGTAGGCTTTCGGGTATTAATCGAGATATTCTAAAGGATGGAAACGAAGCAGATGTAGTCCGATCTAAGATGGATATCCGGTATTTTGGGCGGGAAACTCGGCCAATTTACAAATTGTTGCAGTATGCAAGTGATCCGTTGATTCCAGGTCTAAGCGGGCGTGAATCGGCATGTATTTCTTTTCTCCAGGATATGAACATAAAAATGAAGGATGGGGATACTTGGAGATATTGGATTCACTTAAGTAAAGATGAGCGACGTAAAATAATATCTAGCATTGCCCAGATTCTTCTTACGAAAGGTTTTGGCCATAAATTAACAACAAGAATAATTGGGGAAGTTTATACATTGGAACGGGAGAAAGAAGGTACCGAACTCCATGATGCCAAGGAATTTGCCACACTCCTAAATTCTACAGCAAGATATGGTCAATTTGAGGTAGGGCTCAACGTTTGCTTGGGTGATCGTGATGAATGGCTGAAAAAAGCGCGTAACCTACTGAAGGGGCATCGGCATAATCTTGTTGAGGGATTACAATTTGCAAAGGAAGAAGGCATAGAAAAACGAGAGTATTTGCAGTTTTTTCATGCAGGGACCGGTATACGAGATACTATCGTTGGCATTGTAGCTAACATGTTGCTTAACTCGGTAGAAACAAGCAATGACGTGCCAATCATTGGATTTGCAGATAAGGATAAAGGCGAAGTAAAAGCATCTGCTCG
>CAYLOF010000108.1:3876-5864 GCA_964385215.1 uncultured Thermoplasmatales archaeon | reverse complement strand
TCTGTGTCATGTGTGAAACCGAACTGTTCATATTGTAACTCAGTACCTAGTCTTGAAGATACCAAATCCATTACATCCTCCAATTCCTTAGGGTGTTCGTGTCGCAGAGTTGCTTCATAAAAATCTATGGGATATCTCGCTAATGTATCAACATTATGAGCTTCTTTATCGACCTCTGACGGATCAATACGAGTTGTAATAATTAGAGGTAAATCCATCCTTCCACCACGTTTATCAGGAATATACGCATGGGAGAAATTCAAAAGCGCATCCATGAGTAGCATTAGACCATCCTCGTCGCCATCCGCGTTGCGACGTTTTGCTGCATGATAAAATGGGTGTGCAAAACAGACCTGAGCGTCAGTAAAACCTATTATTCTAGCTAAAGATCCTGCAGAAGTATGAGGTGCCAATCCGACAGCAAGATGTCCTGTTAAATCTTCCAACCGTCTAATTTTGAAAAAACGATTCAGTTTATAGAACTTAACTAGAAGATCATCTATAAATCTTGATACATTTACAAAATATTCTGCACAGGCTTTTGAAATGACAACATCCTGTACCTTCAACTCACATATCTGGTTATCTTGCTCCAGTGGATTTCCACGATGGTCTTCCGTATATCCCAGTTTTTTTAACGTTTGTATAGAAACATGGATTTCTTTTGGTTTGAAATGTGTAAGTGGAGCATCAGTCATATCAAAACGGGTTGTTCCGTCTTTAAACACAGGTAACTTATGCTTTGCCCTCAATAGCCCTTTTTCTAAAGGCTCTGGAGTTTTATGTTTTGATATAGTCCCTTGCACGCCTTTGATTGTTTCAGGAAGATCCCTCATTTTTATGTTGTTTTTTGCAAGTTTAAGTTCTTCAGATAGATTGATTTTATGAACTTCTATTCTCCCCTCTATTGGCTCAGTATGCCCGCCACAAATACAGGATATTCTGTGAGTAACTTTACCACATTTTGAACACCTTCGTTTTCCTGCTTCAACCTCAATTTCGCCTTTCTGAGCGGCTTTACTAAATAGACGTTGGTTGCTTCCGTAAGTTCCTAATGGAAATAATACATGTGGCGGCGGTTTCATTTTCCTGACATCTGCTTTTTCTGGTCGACCCATGCGTGCCCCAATTCGAAATGGAGCTCGCTCTCTGATCTTTAAACCAGTTAGTCTTGAAACAAAAGAAACAGTACTTTCACCTTCCTTTGCAGTTTCAAGTAAATCAAACCCATCGGTTTCAATAATACTACCATCTTTGATATCCAAACCAAGACATCGCACGAGAGGATAAGCATATCTATCTAAGATAATCTTTTCTTGCCTTTTTTTATGGAGTGCACCTAGCTCTATCAATGTGTTTTTAATTTTGTCATCCCATGGAAGAACCAAAGACATATCACTGGCCATTTCCCCATATTTTCTGACATATTTTGCAAGGAGAGTTACATCATCTGCAGTTATATCGTGCCAGAAGAGATTATAATATGGATGTAGTGGAATGCTGTATTTAGTTGATATTTCAACAGCATCCAAAAATGATGGTTGCCTAAGATTTATTTCCCTGTCAAAATCCTCATTGATTTTTCTTTGGGTCTTTTCGTCTGACTCCTCAACTCCAGAAGGATTATAGTGTTTTGGTAAGCAGTTGATGGATTTTTGCAGATCTTGAACCCACCATTCATATACATACGGGGAATTGGGAAGCAATGCATTATTTTCAATGAATTCTCCAAAGGGGATGAGAATTTCACCAATATCGATTATTTTTTTTATATTGTATTTTTTCACAGATTTCGCATCATTGACCTGAACTAAATCACCATTTTGCAACAAAATAATCGGTCCCTCAAGTTGACTGCATGGTGTACCTATTGTTCCTTTTCCAGGCCGCTCCGTCTTAAGCTGTGTACCAACTGCAATAAAGCCATCAAGTATGTTCATTGACGCTGGACTAATAGCTGTGGAAGCAAGACCTGCTGTTCGAGCTCT
>CAYLOF010000108.1:0-3776 GCA_964385215.1 uncultured Thermoplasmatales archaeon | reverse complement strand
CCAGATGTCGGTTTATATTTTCCAATGCCCATCTCTCTTCGTACAACATCGGCAATAAGAACACTCATAGCCTGGCCCGTTCCACCAGCACTTCTAATGGGTCCTGAGAAATAAAGATCCACATAGTTTGTCCCATCTTTGTTTAACCCGAGTTTCACTTCTGCTATTCCTTCAAGGGGAGCTACCAAAACACCTTCTGTGAGAATGGCAAGTCCTGTTCGTACGGCCTGATCTAAAGCATCTTCGGCTTTGTTAAATTTGTATGTTTTTCCACCAACGATTTGTCTGGCAATTTCTAAAGATACTAGTTCTCTGTTCCCTATTTCTTTGGTTGTTTTTCGGATTTTTGAAGCTATGCCTTCTGGACCTACAAGTTGCTCCACTCTTGAAGCAATATCTAATGCCTGCGGTATTTCAACCTCTAGCTCTGGATCAAGACCTCTTTTTCGTGCTTTATTTGCAATAGAATAACAGGCATCGGTATCCTTCTGTAATCTGCTGAAATATGCATGCATATTTGAGCTGGCAACAATATCTTTAGACATATCCCCACCCATAGTTAGGTCTCTAAAAATGAACAATTTGATAATAGGCAAACGATGTTTAAAGTTTTGTATTGGAAATCATGTTGCCAACAAAATTAAAATGTTTTTTTGCTGAAATCCATCATTGTAACATTTCCCGTTTTAAGATCAGCAATAGGTAGTTTTGCCGGATCTGGAATGAAGTTTAACATTTTTTGATAAGACGTCTGTGACTGCCAACTTGAGGCATTTATCAAAGTTACACCTCTATACTCACCAATCATGGCTAAGTGAACATGCCCCGTCACAAATATATCAGGAACCTTATCTATAACCATATAATCCAAATGTTCTGGAGCGAGCGGAGTATACCCTCCATAACTTGGTGCAAGATGATGTTTCTTTAGCATTACTTTCATTATTTCAACAGGTTCATTGTACCTTAAGCGTTGAATGTTTGTTGCAAAATCAAGTAAACTCTGCCCATGATAGGATAATATCTCCACACCATGCAGAGAAAAATAACAAGGATTGCCAACAAATGTAATATCTTCACTGGAAAACAAATCCCGTATCTCCTTTTCAAATGTGGGTTGTGGCTCTGCTGGTCGCACTGCATCGTGATTACCGGGTTGCATTACAATAGATATATGATCAGGTATGAGTTGTAGTTGATCAGCTAATGCCTCGTATTGTTTATACAAATCCGTTATTAAAAGCTCTTTATCTTGATTAGGATAAATCCCTATTCCATCCACTACATCCCCAGGTATAACCAAATATTTTATTTTGCCAGCAACATCTCTTTGCCTAGAGTTCCCTATTTCTCCATTTATCCATCTTAGAAATGCCTGCCACTGTTTTTCCATAAACTCTCTGCTACCAAGATGAATATCAGAAAGAAAGGCAGCACAAACGGGCACATCCGACTTATGTCTCTCTTTTTGAATGCTGACATCTGGGAAGATGATATTTTGTATAACTAGTAAATCACCATTTTTACTAAGTTGGCCTTTTATCCCTACCACTTCATCCAAAACAATTTCATTTGCCATCTGAAAGGCTTCACGGTTGCTCTTCAGGGCAATTGATGCAAAAGAGCCAGTCTCATCCTCGATTTCTATTAACCTATGACCATTTTGGGTAGTCCTGGCCTCATCAATTATTCCAACGATTTGTATTTCTTTAACGCCGCTTTTTTTAATTCTATTTATAGGAATTACATTTGCCAGTTCTCGTCTCTGCTTTCTCAGTAATTTTCGCAAAACATCATATCTATTAACAAATAATTTTGCAAAATCTTTTGTAGTTCCTTCACAGGTACTATTGCCAGTCACATCCTTAATTATTCTAATTTCAGATTCATATTCTCTGGATTTTGGCTTCCATCCCTTCACCTTTCCAATTTCTATCAACTGTAGTTTTGAAGCTTCATATGTTTCTTCGCTTGGCATACCTGCCTGATCATCTTTGTCAGTTTCACCATATTCTATTTCATTTTCGTCAAGGGATATTTCAGGTTGTAATTCACCACCATATAATGTTGAAAGCATCTTGCTTTGTATTTTCTTTTTTTCTATTGAATCTTCAGAAGGTTGTGGGATTTTTTCAATTTTTGTTGCTTGTTCGATATTTTTAATTTGATCTAATGTTAAAACCAAGGGATATTCCTTTAGTTCATTAGTTAAAAAAGATGTGAATTCTTCTGGGTCGTCCTTGGCTAAGATATATTCTAATGTATCAGGTTGAACGAATGTTCCATGTTCTGAGAACGCATTAATTATTGATCTCATCCCTCTAATCCCACAAAAAATACTTTACAGTATTTTGGAATGAGTGTATGTCGCAGTAGGTTTTTAGAATTGCGGTTAAAACAAATAATTTGGTATTGATTGAGAATGCAAGGGTGCAGTATATAAAGATTGGTAAAAAAATGGCTTGAAAACGACCGGAATGAATTATTTTCGTAAGATGACAAATGGGGAGCACGATTAGAGAGGTTTTTTCAATATTTTTCGAAAGAAATATAAATAAGTGCAACCTACTTTTAGATATAGGCAAAAAGGAACATAACATGATAAGCATAAGAATCTACAAGCAGGGAAACGATGTGCTCATCGGTGCATGCGATGAAAATCTAATTGGGAAAAAATTTGTAGATGGAAAATTTCAGATAGACGTATCCAAGGAATTCTATGGGGGAAGACGGATAACTGCAGAAGTTCTAAAAAAATATCTTGAGGATGCGACAATCGCAAATCTTGTTGGAAAAAATACAGTGAACTGTGCCATAAAAATGGGTCTGGTCGATTCAGAATGCGTCATGAAGATAAAAGGCATACCACATGCCCAGATGGTAAGAATGAGAGTGTGAACGCTTAATCATCTTTTAATTTCATTTATTTTAGCAGTTATTTTATCGTAGTGACTTCCCATCCAATAGATTTTATCACATTTTGGGCAAAACCAGAATACATCATTGTTTTCGTAGATTTTTTCTGGAACTTTGTTCTTGACTTCGTTCTTCTTGATTTCTTCAAGAATGGTATTGCAAAGGGAGCATCTGGATAAAACTGCTTCTTTATCGATTGGTACGTCGTGTAAAACATGTTTTAGTTGGACATCTAAATCTGTTGATGAAATCTTAACAACTTGCATGTTTTGCTTTCTTCCTCTAAAAATTAGTTCTTTATCCCGTGTTACGAGGATGCGTTTTTCCTTTTTTGCAAGCTGCAACAATTCGCCGTCCTTAATTTCATTATTCGCATAAAACGTATCAAAACCAAAAAGGCGTAACCATTTTGCAAGTGTACCAAGCATTTGATCGCATAGGAACTTCATATTGCTATATTGTAATGGAAAGGAGGTTCTTTTCATTTTTCGTGCTGACATAATATTATTTGTAGTTAAATATTTAAGTTAGATAAACGTTACTAAAAATGAATTTGAGAAAAACTTTGAACACGTTTATTATATACCAAACCTCATTCAACCCCAAAAATAACTATTAAACATTGCCTATGAGGGGAAATGAAAAAGCAAACAAAGACAATTGGGATTGTATTATTTCTATTTTTATTAGTGATTTTTAGTTTCATCAGTGCGGGGCATTCATATCCCCATAATTTGTTAATGGAGGAAAAAAACAATACTCCAATACAGAAGATAAATCTAGTTGCAAGTAGATGCAACGTATGCGAAACAGAGGATAATGAATATAATCACTCTATAATGAGACCCGATTCTGAAACC
>CAYLOF010000107.1:3709-5921 GCA_964385215.1 uncultured Thermoplasmatales archaeon | reverse complement strand
TCTCTGAAAACAATTGCAGGAAAAAAACTCGATAATTTAGAGGAATATGCAATACATAGTGATGTAGCTCGAAAACTTGCTACGATGATATATAGATCTGACGTCTACAACTTTATCTCAAAAAAAATAAACGAATTTAGAGATTACAAGCTGATTGAGCAAATTAAACAAAATCCTGTGCCAAAACATATTGCGATAATTATGGATGGAAACCGACGTTTTGCTAAAGAGCTGGGTTTGAGGCCAGATGCAGGCCATTTTTTTGGAAGAGATAAAATCAAAGAAGTTCTAGAATGGTGTTTCGAATTCAAAATTGAAAATTTAACATTATATGCTTTTTCTACAGAAAATTTTGAACGAGGACGTGCCGAAGTCAAGGCACTTATGGACATATGCAAGGAGGAGCTAGATAAGGCTGCAAAAGATTCACGTATACATAGGAACCAAGTAAAAGTTAATGTAATAGGTCATATAGAATCGCTACCTGAGGAAATTAGAAAGTCGGCCAAATATATCATGGATGAAACCAAAAACTATGACAAACATTCACTCAATATAGCACTTGCATATGGGGGAAGAGAAGAGATAATTCGCGCGATACAAAACATAGCCAGCGACGTAAAAAACGGTAAACTAAAGATTGAAGAAATAACGAAATCTAAGGTATCAACATATCTCTACACTCGTGGTCTCCCAGATCCTGATTTGATACTTAGAACTTCTGGAGAAGAAAGAATTTCTAATTTTCTGCTATGGCAGCTAGCATATTCGGAACTTTATTTTTCTGATGTGTACTGGCCTGCATTTCAGAAAAGAGATTTACTTAAAGCCATCAGAACGTATCAACAGAGAAAGAGAAGGTTTGGAAGATAAATGGTTTAATTGGAATCTTTAGCTTCTGACTCATTTTCAATTTCATTTGCTATTTCGGCTAATTTTGAAAATTGCCGATGGAGGAAATATAGTATACCTCCTATTGATAAAAATAGAATGGAAAATGCAATAATTGAACCGGTAGAGCTTGATTGAAAAGAACTCACTTTTAGAAAAATAAAAATACACAATAGCAACAATCCTACAACTAGAGAAAACTTATACAAGAATCCAGTTTTGAAATCACCGTGTGCTGAGAAATGTCTCTTTTTAAACATGGGGATTGCTCACGAAATAATATCAGGTTCCTGTGTTACCTGACAAATTAATGGAATTCTGCACTTTGCTTTGCAATTCGTTCAGCTTTTCTCTTGTTCGCCCCTCTTGCTTAGTTAAGGTACTTTTTCTTAAATCTAGGGATTCTTTTGTAGATTTCAGCTCCTTTGTTACTTCACTTTTTCCCTTTGCTTTTATGAGAATCGAACCCACGTTTTTGTAGATGGGTGCTTTAGCATCTGTTTTATCTAATTCTTCTAATGCTTCTTCGACTTCTCTTAATCTTAACTCAACTTGTTGGTTCTGCTGTGTTATCACCTGAAGTTGCGTTCTTAGTTGTTGCAATCTATTTACCTGATCTTGTAGCTGTTGGGACATTCCTTCTTCTGCCATACTCTCATGCTCCTATTTCCGGTAATATGACATTTGCCTATTAAAGGTATTGAAAGATGCTTTGTTAAAAGGTGGGCAGTAAATGAAAGATATGAAATCACGATTTTACTGATAACATATCTAAATGAAAATCGAGGAGGCTATGGAATGATAAATAACAATGAAAAATATAATTATAACGAAAAATATTATATAGATAGAATCAATTATAGTAAGATGGTAGAGTACCTGTAATTATATGTAATGGGGGATAGAAATAGAATGAGAAAAAACGATAAACTCATAGTCATACTGGGTGTTGTAATACTAGTTATATCTTCGATTGGGATCTATTTTTGGGTTCCTGAAAAAGCAGGAGCAAATACTGCTGAAATGGAAGATATCATGAAAATATCTGGTGTTTTGTCCGATGTTCCAGATTCGGTAACTGTTTCTGACTGCAATCCTTTTTATGCGCTTATTGCAACCCCGCTGGTTATTCATTATGATGTGGATGGTGAACAGGTAGTTAATCCTCTTTATATAAAAAATCTTGATAATCCGTCTAGTGCAGTTTTACGTGCAAAACAGATGATTAACATTCCTGTAGATTTAGTGATAGGGGGGTCACGTGTAGATTCAATTAAGGATATTTCTCTTGAACTTGCAAATAAATTTTGGGAAAGTAGTA
>CAYLOF010000107.1:0-3609 GCA_964385215.1 uncultured Thermoplasmatales archaeon | reverse complement strand
GATTCAATTAAGGATATTTCTCTTGAACTTGCAAATAAATTTTGGGAAAGTAGTAAGGCTGCATTGATCATTGAGGACAGTCAAGATGGGTATGAGTTGGGGGTGTCTGCTACACCAATTTCATCATATCTTGGAATTCCAGTCATTATCACTGATGAAATCGATGAGGACGTACGAGAAACTTTCGAAAATCTTGGGATAAAGTATTCTCTTATCTGTGGTGAAAATATAAGTGGATATGGAAAAACACTTAGATTCAAAAATGTCGGCGAAATCCTAAATACTTCAATTGAATTAGTGAGAGAAAAATTTGGTGATGTTGCATACATTACACTTGCAAACCCAATGGATATCACAGAAGCCGAAGTTTTAGAAGTTAAATCTTACAATTTTGAGGGAACTATTAGTTCTTCAACGTTTACTCCTACACATGTGCTAGGTTGGGCACTTGGTGCCCTGACAGGAGCACCAATGATAAAAGGTTATGAATTTAGTGTCCCAAGTGATTATGAATATGCTCGGATCAACATTCATGCTGAAAATCTTATTGATGAGGATGTTGCAGAAACGGGTGGCCAATTACAACCTATGCTTTATGATCCCGAGGGAAATTGGCTTGCCTTGGCATTTACTAAAGGAGGTATACCCGAACGTGATTCAAGTGGAGCAATAATCAAAGATACTGTTGATTGGAGTACTATTGTTTATGATCAACCTGGGACTTATTCTCTCAATGTTGCAGGACAATTTCTAACTTCCAAAACTGGAGATTATGAAATTGAGGTCACTGTAGAGCATTTAAATGGCTCTATTACACCAAACATGCCTGGTTTATCATCTGTTGCGCCTTATCTTACAGCATATCACAAAGGAATTATATTTTCGAAACCGGAGTTTACATTTGTAGGGGATAAAAGCATTGTCTCAGATGTTCCATCTGGTGTTGTCTATCCTGCTTCCAACCCTGATCTCATAGATGATTCAAATAAACATACTTTTGAGATACACGAATCCTTAAACGAATTACTTGCAAAGATTCGGCAGATCGATTTAGAAGAGGAAGAAGGTTTGAAAAATCTAAAAGAATGCTATGATAAAAATCCTATACATATTGCCTTAGTTGGCGATGCAAGAATGATACCACAATATTACTATTATGATACAGAGGATGCATGTAGTTTTCAATATGGATGGGATGTTGCGAGTGATTTCATATATGGAAATATCGATCCCGTTCCTCGTGACGATAAAATTTCAATATATCCAAAAGATCAATTTTTGACAAATTATGACGAAAAATACCCTCATCAGGAAAACATTGTTGGCCGTATCACCGGATGGGATGTACAGGATGCTAGCGCGCTAATCGCCAGAACGATATTTTATGATAATATAATTGACGGCATGAATGAATGGAAGGAAACCGCCGTTGTTCAAACAGGAAGTGGAACAGATTTCCAAAGAGTTCCAGGAGTAGATTTATTTCGAAAAATTATAGGTGCACATGATTTACCGTTTAAATGGCCGACTGGTGAAGCGCATTTTGAAAATTTAATTGTACAAGACGCTTTAAAATCAGGTGGATTTGAAATTAGATCTACTGAGAATACTGAATCTATGATGAAAGGACTTAGTGATGAAGTACTCACAGAAATAAATAGATTAGGGCCATTGAATGTGTTGTTTTTTCCAAAGACTCGAGTAAAACGTGTGGCGGGTGAAGAGATAGCAACAGGCGGTAAGGATCAAAAAGAAAGCAATTTCATATTTACATTTGGTCATGGACAACCTATGGGATATTCGCACGGCGATGTTCAGACAAGTTCTATGGGATTCAGACCAGTTCTTATTCATAATTTAATCAACAGATGGATGTTTGGAACTTTTCTTCCAAATTTAAATAGTGGGCTAGGAAATGTTGGAGGTTATGATGTTCGTGCTGTTAGCAATATGGACTTGGGCCCATCTGTTGTATTTGTTGAAAGTTGTTACATTGGTAGAATAGATGGATTTCCCGCGAAATGTACTACTTCTCAGGCATATCTTCATGCAGGAGTAAATGCGTTTGTGGCATCTTCAAGGGGAACTCCGGGTCCTGGATATCTTGATGCTAGGAAAAGTGCTAAAGGATTTGGAATTTCTGAATACTTAAAAACAAAAAACAATCCAGAATTGCAGGAGCCTCATTTCTCGGCATTGCATGCTGTTAATATTTTTGAAGATTTAACAAAAAATGACGTTGATATAGGTACTGCTTTTAGAAATGCAAAGAATATTTTTATGGATGATGCTGATTCAACATTCTTCTGGACACCGCCATTATCACTGAGCATTCAGACAAGCGCTGATGTTGATTTATTTTATAATAACATTCGTCCAACAACTGATGATGAAGATGCCAAATGCATGGAAAAGAAATACACTTGTCTGTTAGAATATAATCTATTTGGTGACCCAGCCTTTAATCCATATGAACCAGTAAACAATGGGTAAAATCTAAAGGTTATTCTTCTTCAGGTTCAGGATGATTATCCTCCTCGTCATTACTTTCCATTATTTTTGCAACTGAAACTACTTTGTCACCCTCGTTAAGTCTCATTATTCTAACGCCCATAGTGTTTCTTCCCTGTATTCTTATATCTTTTACAGGAATCCGCACCATCATGCCGTTTTTGGTAGTTAGCATAATCTCTTCATCATCAGAGGCTTCCCTTACAAAGAGTACTTTTCCATTTCTTTCATTTGTAACAATGGTTTTTACTCCCTTACTTCCACGATGTGTTTTTCTATAGTCTTGAATGGGTGATCTTTTTCCAAATCCATTTTCAGTTATAGTAAGTAGGTTACCCTCTTCTCCTACAACTGCCATTGAAACTACTTCATCGCCTTTGTTTAGACGGATACCTCGGACACCTCGTGTCGAACGTCCTATGGGTCTTGTCTCTTCTTCGTTGAACCGGCATGCTTGACCGTTTGCTGAAGCTATCATAATGGTTTGTTTACCATCTGATAGTTTGGTGCTAATGAGTTCGTCATCATCATCCAAATTGATTGCTTTAATTCCGTTAACTCTGATGTGTTTATATGCAGATAGAGCTGTTTTTTTAATTGTGCCTTTTTTGGTAGAAAATACAAGATAGTGATCATCATCAAACTCAGGAATTGGAATGGCGGTCTCTACATATTCTCCATCCTCGAGTCTTGGTAAAAGATTGATTATTGCTTTTCCTTTATGGTGTCTGCTCCCTTCAGGAATTTTATATCCCTTAAGCCAGAATGTCTTTCCATGATTTGTGAAAAACATAATGTAATCGTGCGTGGAAGTAATAAACGAGTCAACAACAATATCTTCCTCCTTCGTTTTCATACCTACGAGTCCCTTTCCACCACGGTGTTGTGTCCTATATGTTTCAGTTGGAATACGTTTTATGTATCCTGATTCTGTAATTGTAATAACAACCTCATGTTCTGGGATAAGGTCTTCCATGTCAATATCGATTTCTCCCTCAACGATCTCAGTACGGCGTTTGTCTCCAAACTTTTCCCTTATCTCAAGTAGCTCTCTTTTCATCTCATCTAATATGTTTTGCCTGTCACTAAGAAGTTCTT
>CAYLOF010000106.1:0-5924 GCA_964385215.1 uncultured Thermoplasmatales archaeon | reverse complement strand
AAAAATGGATGAGTAGTGGGATGGTGCCTAAAAAAACTGGGAGTTTAGGATTTTATTTGTGATAGAGGTCATAACCTCCCAGCAAACGATCTCATAGAACAGACATGTATCAATAGTAATTTGAAGGGTTCTTTGGAATTAGCTAAACAACAGATTGCAGATTTTATCGAGGTTAACCTATTAGACTATGTAAGCGGAACGTCTTTTCTCAAATCGTCTTTCATTTTTCTACCGGTTTGTTTTTCCCATTCCTTGATGGAAATAGAATATTTTTCACGGATTCTGTCACCAATACCAAGGCCATTATATGCACAGAACGGTACAATCCCCTCAAGAGTTGTATAATGTATTACACAACGCTTCAAACGATCGATGTTAAGGTTAAATGCATCTTGAAACCACATGGAACCTACAAACAGACTTTTGTAATGAAATCCTCGTAAAGAATCATAGCTGCCACCTATGACAGCGTCTTTTAAGAGTTTCTTCAAATCAAAACCATGCGGTGCCTTTTCATAATCCACAAATTTATTAATATTTTTTAGAAATGAAGATGCCACTCGTAACTTCTTAAATGGTCCTTCGATACCACTTTCTTTATCAATAAACTTCAATAAACCTTCCACATCGATAAAACGAGTTACTGGTAACGGCTTTCCATCATCCATAAAAAGATATGTTGCCCCTCCACAACCTGGATGAGCAGTAAACTCCACCTGAGTTTCTCCCTTAAGCATTTCAATTAATCTTGAAACAGGATGCACAAATGGAACAGGATAAAAATCATCGCGAGATATACCGCCGTCAAATTCCTTTTCTAGCTCTTCCATCATCATAACATAGTCTACCCTCTGTTTATTCCGCTTTTCATCTTTTAGTTTTGTTACTCTGCCACAGAAAGAAATAGGCTGGAAGTTAACACCCCGTACAATGTCCATATTATCAAGGGCAAAGCGGACAATCTTACCCGCCTCATGGATATTTTTATCTCCAATCAACACTGGTACCAAAACTACTTTTAGGTTGACTTTTCTAAGATTTTCTATGGCTTTTTTATTCGGCTCTATCCATGAATTTGTCTCCTTTGTTACACCATCGAAGCTCATGTAGATGGTATTTACCTTTGCATCTTTGAGACGTTTGCAATACTCAGCACTATCGGCAAGTTTTATCCCGTTGGTGTTAACTTGAACATGTGAAAAGCCTACTTCTTTTGACATTTTTATGATTTCAAACAAATCATCTCTCATTGTCGGTTCACCGCCGGTAATCTGTAGTGCCTTAGATCCCATTGGTCGTTCGTTTCTAGCCTGAATCAATAATTCCCTAATTTGATCCAATGTGGGCTCATAGACATTACCAGAGGCTCCGGCATTCATAAAACAGTAGCTACATCGCAAATTGCATCTATTTGTAATTAAAAGATTTGTAAGTACACTCTGAGACTTGTGTTTATTGTAAAGAACAGGATAATCAAAGAATTTTGTTTTAACATCAGGAGAATCCGTTCCATCAACCTTGTATTTCATCCACTTTTTGTAGAGATCGGCATCGCCAAAGTAAATCTCCTTGAAGGAACCATGTTTCTTACACTTTTTTGTTATCCATACCTTTCCGTTTTGCTCAACGATTTTTGCATCTATTTTTTGTATCTTACCTTCTTGATAGCACACAGGACAGATAGATTCTGTTTTTTCCAATTCTTTCATATTTCAACCAACCTCGGAGAGGATTTCTATGCTTACACACGCATCATTTCATTGTAAATAAACATTTACCAGTGCCGTCAGCATAACCTTTTACAAAAATCACTGGACGTAAAATGAAAACAATAATTTAAAGATTTCGATGCTACAACATCCAGATGGATTCTTTTTGTGATTTTTTTACTATCAACCTAGTGATTATCTTGTTCATTTAGTATGCATTCAGTGTATTCTCCAGTTTCATAAAAATGTTTGAAATGATCCAGCCACCTGGGTTCCTCAACATGCTGGGCAAAGTCAACAAACTTTGTTAACCTATCCATTGTCTCTGGGTTTACAACATGTTCTATCCTACAAGCATCCTCGTTAGCTATTCTTTTATTGACCCCAAGAATTAATAAAAAATTTTTTAGAACGTCATGTTTTTTCCTTGTTTTTTCGGCAATTTTTTTGCCCTTTGATGTTAAGGTTACGCCGCTATATTTCTCATAATTAATGTAGCCTGCTTCACCTAGCTTCTGGAACATCTCTGTAACACTTGGAGGTCCAACTCCCAAAAGTTTAGATATATCTTTTACTTGTGCATATCCTTTTTCAGATATGATAATATCCAATGCTTCCAAATAATCCTCTGTTCTTTCTGTTGGCATATTTAACTCAACCTTTTAGGGTATCCAAAATATTTTCGGTGATTGTAACCTTAACTCAATATATAACAGTTATGTCGATAATGATTGATCTTGATTTATTATAGTAGGAAGATTTAAATTGTGCTATTGCATATCATATTTTGGAGAGGGAATAAATATGAAAAGAAAAATTATTGGAATATTTGTTTGTATGCTGCTGCTTGTACCAGTCATTTCAACAACAGCAGTAGCCGACCCAGGGCCTGAATTGAAAGTAGAAGCCTTCTGCGGAAGCATATTAACAGGAATAAGCCGGGCTGGCGGAGTTATCTGTAATGGTGGAGATGGTACAATTAATGATATAACTATTACGCTCACAATAACAGGGGGTTTTGATGGTTCCATTGATGAAACATATCAAGATACAACGCCTGATGAACTGGACAAGGATAGTACAATTACGTTTTTGACGAGTGGGACACAAGGGTTTGGACCAGTGACAATAACATTTACTGCAACATCATCCAATGCTGGTGAAGCAACATCAACGATTAAGGGTTTCCAATTAGGCCCAATTACAATTGGTCAACCCTACTTCATTTCCTTCGTCCGTGCTAGTTACTAGGATATCGAGAGCTATCCCAATTATTCTGAAACAATTGTTGACATTAGGTAGAAGCGATATGGCCAAATTGGGTTCTCAAATCAAGCTCAGGATATAGATTGCCAATCGATGAAAATAATGAAGAAGAGCTAACTCTTGTAACTCTCAAAATCCAAAAAGGCAAAATTTATATTATCTATCTAATATATTACTATATCTCAGGAAGAATATGAAAAGAAAAATAGAATCTCTCTGTGCCTGTATGCTGTTGCTTCTGACTATAGCACCTCTATCAACAACAGCAGTAGAGAAGTCTGCTTTCATAAATACAATCTATGTTGATGATTCCGGCGGAGCAGATTATACAAGCATCCAGGAGGCAATCAATGCAGCGTCTGATGGTGATACTGTTTTTGTTTACAATGGTACATATGTTGAAAATGTCTTGATAAATAAATCTATAAATCTGCAAGGGGAGGATAGAAACAATACAGTTATAGATGGTGGCAAAAGTAGAGACGTTGTAAATATCTCTGCTGACCGAGTGATCCTTACTGGTTTCACTATACAAAACAGCGGAAGCAACGGAGGGGATACAGGAATTAATGTAAAATCAAACTTCACAACAGTCACTGGCAACACCATTAATGGTAGTGATAATGGAATCTACATCACAAACTCATTCAATAATACGATAAAAAATAATAAAATTCAATCAAGTTTATGTGGAATATACCTTTTTTCTTCACAAAAACAAATACTGAGTTATAATATAATAACAGACTGTACCAAGGGAATATATCTAGAGGAAAGTTTAGATAACACGGTTAATAACAACCACCTAACTAGAAATCAAGAAGGAATATTTTGTTCATATGCACCAGACAATGATATTCAATACAACAATTTTATTTCCAATGAAGAGAACGCAAAATTTACTAAATTCTTTCATCCAAATTTTCTAATTCCAAACAAGTGGAAAAATAACTATTGGGATGATTGGATGGGTTTTGGGGCAAAATGTATCCCAGGAATCATGTACATACCAATGGGTATGTTTATTCCATGGATTGAAGTAGATTGGCATCCAGCGAAAAAACCATATGAGCTCATGGTCCGTATAGAAGTTGGACCATACACACAAAACGTAAATTACAATTCTATAACAATTGTATGGGAGACAAATATTCCAACAAAGGATAACTATGTAATGTTCGGTGAAACAACCGACTATGGACATGTTGAGCATGGAGAATCAGATTGTTACCATCATGAAATAATCATAATCCCTGGTTTTTCTTCTGGTTATTTTAAAGTCATTTCAAATGATGAAGAAAGTAATAATTTGAAGTTTAAACTTGCGAGTCATTGCTATAACACACAAAAATTCAAATGCGTAATCTTTGGCGATAGCAGAGGGGTGTGGGATAATTGGATCCATGCAACTGAAGTGGCAAACGCAGTTAACACAGAATCTCCAGATTTTGTTATTCATGGCGGTGACATGGTAGACGATGGGGCAAAACTTTCTCAATGGGATAATTGGCTTGTCTTGATGAAACCGCTGATGCAAAATTCCACAGTTTTCGGCGTGATGGGGAATCATGAACGAAAAGGTAGCAGATACTACGAAGTTTTTGCGCTTCCCAACAATGAAAAGTGGTATAGTTTTGATTATGGACTTTGTCATTTCACAATACTTGACAATTATGAACCTTGGAATGTTGGTTCATATCAATATCAATGGTTGGAAGGGGATTTAGCAATGACAGATAAATCCATTAAAATTGTTTGCTTCCATGAACCCATTTATTGCAGCGGAGGGCATAATCCAAGAACTGATGTTAGATCTGTATGGGAACCTTTATTTAACCAATACGATGTTGATTTGGTTTTTCAGTCACATTGTCATTATTACCAACGTACAAATCCGATAAATGGGACAATCTATGTTGTCACTGGTGGAGCAGGAGCGCCATTATATTCTCCAAAGGATGCATCGTTTGTGGACGTCAGTAAAAAAGCACATCATTATTGTGTTTTAGACGGTTCATTGGAAACCATGGAAATGACAATTTCGGCAAGATATATCAATGGAACCATCTTTGATGAATTTGTTGTTTGTTGACACATATATAAGTAAAATGAACAATTTTTCTTATTAGTTCTTGGTAAATCCAACCGTCGTTTTTTACATTTATTGGGAGATTTTAATGAGTTACATCAAATATTTACAATAAATCTTTATATTATGATTCACATTATAATTACATAAGGTTACAATATAGGAGGCAAACAAATTGAAGAAAATATTACCCATAACCATGGTAGGAATTTTAATAATAAGCGGATTAGGAGCTGTTGTAACAGGATATACATCCAGTGATGTAAACTCTGGCAAACAAACTAATATGATCAGCATGACATTTTCACCGATTACAATAAAGGATCATTCTAATGAATATGTTGAGTTGCGTTTTAATGATGAAACTTCTTACTTTATGGACCCTGGACAACCTATGCTGCCAACTGTTGTGAAGGTTGTCGAACTTCCATTTGGTGCACAAAATGTACAAGTCAACGTATTACCAAAAGGGATTAGTGAGTATAAAATTGAGAAGGAGATACGTCCATCTCCCACACCATTGCCATTAACATCTGCAAATAGTGTTGCTGTAAAAAATGAAAAGGATGAAACAACATATGCAAGTGAAGAACTGTTTCCATCTGCTTGGCATAGCTATCAGGTTGGATGTGGACTAAATGCCGCTACCGAGCATGTAACACTTGTATCAATACACATGTTTCCAGTGAGATATGCTCCTGCAACAAATAAAATATATGCTGCAGATAGCGCCGAAATTACGATAACCTATGAAGAACCTGAAACAGACCCCTTCTCAGAAAACAGCGAATACGATATGGTAATTATTGCCCCATCAAAGTTCTCTGGTGAACTACAGAGATTGGTAAATCACAAAAACA